>NZ_JBBNIH010000083.1:0-17648 GCF_040094125.1 Faecalibacterium longum | reverse complement strand
ACTTTGCACTTTCGCACTTTCACGATAATTAGCGTCAATAACTCAAAAAAGCACTTGACAAAACGCTTCATGGGGCACCGCCAAGGATATTGAGCCGTTCATGGCACCCAAGTTTGCCGACAACATTATCCTGACCAAAACGGAACGGCTGATGATGTCCAACCGCCCACCGGACCCCAAAAACGCCCGGAACAAAAATGTGCTGGTGGTGGGCGGCTCCGGCAGCGGCAAGACCCGGTTTTGGCTCAAGCCCAACCTTTTACAATGTCACAGCTCCTATGTGGTCACTGACCCCAAAAGTACGATCTTGCTTGAATGTGGCAACGCAATGTTGAAAAACGGCTACAAGGTCAGGATTCTGAACACCATCAACTTCAAAAAGTCGATGCACTATAACCCCTTCGCCTATGTCCACAGCGAAAAAGATATTCTGAAACTGGTCACGACCCTGATGACCAACACGAAAGGTGAAGGCAGTGGCGGCGATCCATTTTGGGAGAAAAGCGAACGTCTTTTGCTCACTGCACTGATCGCCTATCTGCATTATGAAGCCCCTGTGGAGGAGCAGAATTTTGCAACACTGTTGGAAATGCTCAACACCATGCAGGTGCTGGAGGACGATGAGGAATACCAGAACCCGGTGGACTTGCTGTTTGAGGAACTGGCAAAAAAGAAGCCAAACAGCTTTGCCGGGCGGCAGTACAAACTTTACAAGCTGGCTGCCGGTGATATATGCTCTAAGTGACTTCTTAATCATGATTTTGTCATGGTTAGTGAAGCAATCACTTAGAGCATTTTTGTTTCAGGAGGTACAGCCATGAGAAATGAAAAAATTACCCCACTGTACGAGCGCCTGAGCCGGGACGATGAGTTACAGGGCGAGAGCAATTCCATATCCAACCAAAAGCAGATGTTAGAGGATTTTGCCCGCCGGAATGGGCTGCCCAACCCTACGCACTTTACCGATGATGGTATCTCAGGCACCCGTTTTGACCGCCCCGGATTTTTGGCGATGATGGAGGAAGTGGAGGCAGGGCGTGTAGAGGCAATCGTCATCAAGGACATGAGCCGGTTAGGGCGTGACTATCTGAAAGTCGGCCAGGTCATGGAGATTTTGCGGCAGCGCGGCGTCCGGTTAATTGCCATCAACGATGGCGTGGACAGTCTGAAAGGCGACGATGATTTTACGCCCTTCCGCAATATCATGAATGAGTTTTACGCCCGCGACACCAGCCGGAAAATCCGCTCTGTGTTTAAGTCAAAAGGCATGAGCGGTAAGCACCTGACAGGCACCGTGATTTACGGCTACTTATGGGACGAAAAGCGGGAGCATTGGCTGGTAGATGAGGAAGCCGCCGAAGTGGTACGCCGTATCTTTTCCCTCACGCTGGAGGGATATGGGCCTTATCAGATCGCTTGCAAGTTGTCCGCAGACCGGATTGAAATTCCTGTCGTACACCTTGCCCGATTCAACGAAGGTGTGAACCGTTCAAAGCCGGTCAAAGACCCCTATGGATGGGGATCATCTACCATCGTGAACATTTTGAAAAAACGAGAGTATTTAGGGCATACCATCAATTTCAAGACCCGCAAGCACTTTAAGGATAAGAAAAGCCACTATGTTTCTGAGGATGAATGGACGATCTTTGAGAATACCCATGAAGCCATTATCGACCAGCAGACCTTTGATTTGGCGCAGAAAATCCGCAGCAATGTACGGCGTTATCCAAACGGCTGGGGCGAAGCGGCTCCCCTCACAGGTTTGCTCTATTGTGCCGATTGTGGCGGCAAGATGTATGTCCACCGCACCAACAATGGCAGGCGGATTTCTCAATATACCTGTTCCAATTATACCAAAGTTCCGTGTGGGACACTATGCCCTACACAACACCGTATCAATGAGAGTGCTGTTCTGACATTGGTTTCTGACACGCTCCGGGCTATCGCTGAATATTCCAGAAATGACCGGACGGAATTTATTCACACCGTTCAGGAAACGCAGGTTGCTCAACAGAGTGCCGATATATCGAAAAAGCGCAGGCGTCTGGCTGCTGCTCAAAAGAGAGCCGGAGAACTGGAAAAACTGATTTGCAAAATCTATGAGGACAACGCCCTCGGCAAGCTGCCGGATGCACGATATAGGGCGCTTGATGCACAGTATGCCAAAGAGCAGGACGCACTTGAGATTGAAATTGTGGAGCTGGAAAAGGCTGTTACCGGCTATGAGCAGAGCCAGAAATCCGCAGAGAAATTTATAGCCCTAATTGATAAGTATGAGAATTTTGACACTCTGACAAACACCATGCTCAACGAGTTTGTAGAGAAAATCCTTGTCCACGAACGCGCCCGAAAAGGCAGCCAGGACACCACGCAGGAAATTGAAATCTACTTCAATTTTTTAGGACGCTATATCCCACCATCCTTACAGCCGGTTCCTTTAACCCCGGAGGAACAGGAAGAACTGCAGAAAAAAGAAGAACGCAAGGACAGGCTCCATCAGAACTATTTGAAGCGGAAAGCCAGCGGTGCACAGAAACGGTATGAGGACAAAATCAAGGCGAAGAAAAAAGCGGAAATGGACGCTAAGAAAGCCCTGATCCGGGCTGAGGATATGAAAAAAGGTGTTTTTTCTACTATCGGTCAGCTACCAAAAGAAGAACCGCGCAAAGGCAGCATAGCAGCCAGCGCAGCAGTCTAATCATCACGAAGCAAAGGAGAATGAAAATGAGTAAGTTGACTTACATTCGTTGTGGAGATTATGATATACCCAACCTAAAACTTTCTGAACAGCCGGGAACTTCTATCGGCAAGTACGGCAGGATGAGAAAATCCTACCTAAAGAAACATCGCCCCATTCTCTACAACCAACTGCTGATGAGCGAGAAGCTGTATCCACACCTGTTAGAGATTGACCGGACAGCGCAGGAGCGCGTGGACACCATGTTGCCTCACATGATGGAGACTGCGGGTGTCACGGAAGAACTGAAAGCCTGTGACCCTATGCGTTGGGTGGGGCTGATGAACACATTAACGGCACAGATTGAGGAAATTTTAATCAGGGAACTGATTTGCAGCTGAATGGGAGGTGCGGGAAATGCTGACCTTTGAAAAGATTTTGAAAGTGTTTCAGGCATATCTGGATGATGATCCACTGTATGAGGTGGTTCAGACCAGCCACGGTTATACATTGATGGCATGGGAACCCCACCGGAATGACTGGTACAGCGTTGAAATACAGAAAACCCCGGAGGATTTACGGAACGCTTTGTTGGGTACATACGCCAACTTTCTGGAAGATAAGATTACTGGAAATGACCGTGACCTGACTGTGACAGAAACCGGAGAAATCCAGCAGAGGTGCCGGGAACTTTTGGAAAAGTGCAGGGAAACATGATACAGAAACGCCAGAAGGAGGCCGCGATTATGCGTCCTCCTTCTGCTTCGCAGTCTGTTCCATTTTGAGCGCCCCGTCTATGGCACCTTCGATAATCGGCAGGTATTCTTCAGGGCAAAGCTTCAGCTTGTGGCTGGCCCGTTGCCGCTGTTCGCTTTCTTCTCGTATAATCTCCGGGTTAAAATACCGTTCCACGGGAAGTCCGCAGACCTTAATCAACTGGATCATCACAGGCAGGCTCGGAATCGCACCTTGATTCTCAATGTTGGCAAGATACCGCCATTCAATCCCAACCATTTCTGCCAATGTTTTTCGTGCCAGACGCTTTGCCTCTCGTGCAGCTTTGACATCTGCGCCGAAGGTTTCAAAACCGGGACAATCTTCAACTTTCGCCATATAACATCACCCAGTTACATTGTATAATTCATACTTTGCCTGTGGAATGTTGCTATATGCAGGTTAGTTGAAGTTTATAATTCACATTTCGTTCCTTGCATTGTTCGAGAAAGAGAACTATAATGTACTCTGTGGAGGTGCGAAATGGACTATATGACATTGAAAGAGGCCGCCGAGAAGTGGGGCGTGACACCTCGTAGGGTAAACTACTATTGTGCCGGTGAGCGTATCCACGGCGCTGTGAAGATGGCTGGTGTTTGGCTGATCCCTAAAACTGCGGAGAAGCCAGTTGATGGCCGGACAAAACAAGGAAAGGTGCAGAAAGCATGAAACTATCTAAAATTATGATAATTGAAGATGATCCTGTGATACAGGGAGAATTACAAACTTTATTGAATGGAAATGGATATACAACGCTTGGAGTAAGGAATTTTTCTGCTGTGACAGAACAGATTCAGGATGAAAAGCCACATCTGATTTTGTTGGACATTAAGTTACCCGGAGAGAATGGTTTTGCTTTATGCTCTAAAATTCGTACCTTTTCCGAAGTGCCAATCATCTTTGTGACAAGCTGCAACACGGATATGGACGAGCTGAATAGCATTATGTTGGGTGGAGACGCTTTTATCACGAAGCCCTATAACACAGCAATCCTGCTTGCGAAAATTGCTTCTCTGCTGAAGAAAACCTATCCCGCACAACAACGGGAGAAGATCGTCTATGGAGATGCGGTGCTGCATCTGGAATCCAGCAGTTTGGACTATAATGGACGGAGCGTAGAACTTACTAAGAACGAATTGAAAATTCTCTATTATTTGTTCAAGAACGGTGGAAAAATCTGTTCTCGCGGAGATATAATTGAGTATTTGTGGGACAATCAGCTATATGTGGATGACAATGCTTTGAGCGTCAATATCAACCGCATCCGGGAAAAACTGGCGGGCATCGGTCTGACGGATTTTATCAAGACAAAGCACCGACAGGGGTACACGATATGAACAGCAGACGATATTGGAAAAACAGGCTACCATTTCTGCTGACGAACCTTGTTTGTATGGCTGCACTCACTGTATTTTTGCTGGTGTGCGGCAATTCGGTTTCCGCAGTAGTATTGATTCTGATTGTATGGGCATTGATTTTGCTGACGGGACTTGTCCTCACTTACTGGAAACGGAAGCGGCAGATGAAAAAACTTCTGGATATGGCGGAGCAGCTTTCCGAAAGATACCTCATTTCCGAAGTGATGGAGCTGCCGGAACAGGCCGAGGATCAGGTTTACTATCAGCTTTTGAAAATGGCTGGAAAATCCATGTTGGAACAGATTGGAGAAGTCGAGCGGGAACGCCTGGAGTACAAAGAATACATTGAGCAATGGATTCACGAAATCAAAACGCCCATTACTGCCATGAAACTCCTATGTGAAAACCACCGGACGGACTGGACAAAGGAACTTCTGCTGGAACTGGAAAAGACCAACCGCTTTACCGAACAAGCTCTTTATTACGCCCGCAGTGAGCATACAGAGAAAGATTATTCTGTCCGGGAAATGGCACTGTCCCAAGTGGTGCATCAGGCGATTGCAGATAATAAATATCTGCTGCTCCAAGGTGGTATGCGTCTGGAAGTGGAGGAAATGCAGGACACGGTTTATTCAGATGAAAAGTGGGTGCGCTTTATTCTGAACCAACTGATTGCCAATGCGGTCAAGTATCGTACGGAACAACCGGTTCTCCGCATTTCTACTCATAAACGGCAAGATCAGGTTGTTCTTGTCATGGAGGACAATGGAATCGGGATTGCTGCGTCCGATCTGCCCCGTATCTTTGAAAAGGGATTTACCGGTCAGAATGGTCGTATGGTCCAGCAGTCCACAGGCATTGGCCTGTACCTATGCAAACGGCTCTGTGAAAAGCTGGGCATTGGCATTGCGGCAGAATCATCGGAACAAGGAACCGCCATTTCCCTGGCGTTTCACATCAACTGTCTGATCCATGAAGTGCAGGGCTGATTGCGGTCCTGCACTTCTTACATTTTTGTTAGAACTTTGTAAGAAAACTTGATACAAACGAAGCCACTCTTATTCTACAATAGAGATCAGAGGTGATAACAATGAAAGAAATTTTGAAACTGGATCATATCCAAAAATATTACGGAAATGGCGGGAATGTTACAAAAGCAATTCAGGACATCAGCTTTTCCGTTCAGGAAGGGGAATTTGTAGGAATCATGGGAGCATCCGGTTCCGGCAAGACTACCCTGCTCAACTGTATTTCCACCATTGATACCGTCAGTGCGGGACATATCTATCTGGACGGAACCGATGTGACGGAAATCAACGAAAAACAGATTGCCCGGTTTCGTCGGGAGAATCTTGGATTTGTATTTCAGGATTTTAACCTGCTGGACACTCTGACAATCTCGGAAAACATTGCCTTGGCACTGACTATCAACAAGGTTCCTGCAGGTGAGATTGATGGGCGGGTGCGGGAAATGGCCGGAAAGCTGAATATCACGGATATTCTGGATAAATATCCCTATCAGGTGTCCGGCGGTCAAAAACAGCGGTGTGCCTGTGCCAGAGCTATTATCAACCAGCCAAAGTTGATCCTGGCGGACGAACCTACCGGCGCGTTAGATAGTCACTCGTCACAAGCCTTGCTCTCCACAATCCAGAGTATTAACGAAAGCCTTGACGCCACAATCCTGATGGTAACACATGACGCTTTTTCGGCAAGCTATGCCAATCGTATTCTCTTTTTAAGAGATGGTGCAATCTTCACGGAAATTCTCAAAGGCAGTGATTCTCGTAGGGTTTTCTTTGAAAAAATCTTGAATGTCCTTACCATGATGGGAGGGGGTGTGAATGATGTACACTAAACTCATTTTCAAAAATGCAAAGCGGTCAGGAAAGGACTATTTGATTTATATTGTGACCATGGCACTCTGTGTCACATTGTTCTATGCGTTTTTGTCTATCAGCAGCACCCATTATCATCCGACCATTGGTGCGGAATATAATATTTCCCTGCTGGCTGGAGGTATGAAACTGGCGATTTGCGGGATTAGTCTGCTTCTGTTGTTTCTGATCCACTATGTCAATCGTTTCATGCTGAGAAAAAAACAATCGGAGTTTGCAGTTGAGGCAACCCTGGGAATGGAGCAAAAAACCATAGGACTGCTCTTTTTTGGAGAGACTTTTTTCCTGCTCATATTCTCTGTGTCGGTGGGAATCCTTCTGGGGATGGTCGTTTCTCAGGTCATTACGGCTATGCTGCTTGCTTCTTTTGGGGAACCCTACGCTTTTTCTTGGTCTTTTTTTCCAGATACCGTGCTGCTGACCGTGGGCTTCTTTGTTGTTTGCCAGATTCTGGTTGGAGTCGGGAATGTCAGAATTCTCAACAAAAGCAGGATTATTGAGCTTATGACGGCAAACCGTCAGAATGAAAAACCGCTTCATAAAAGCAGATGGATGCCGATGATCTGTATTATCTATGGCATTATGCTGCTGTGGATGCTGGAGGTAGGTGCTGTAAAATATCATTTTTACTCCGATCCCAGACATCCGCTTCCTGTAAAGCTCATGTATTGGGGGAATGTCCTTTTCCCTGCACTGACGCTGCTTTGGGCAATCGCAGGTGCTGTTTTACACAGAAAAATAGGATTTTCCCGATACCTTTGCGGGCTTCTGGCTGGTGCAGTATTGACCGCTATCCCGATTTTTTCCATCGCAGAACTGGAAAAAGCCTACTTCCTTGGATTTGATGCCCCAACTCTGAATCAATATTTGCTGTTTGGGGTTGCGGATATTTTGTTTATCATTTCCGCAGTCATGTATTTATCAAATGCGGCGCTCCTATACTGGAAGGAATCTAAAGTGTCCCGCAAATATCACAATACGAGTTTATTTCTGTTTGGACAGCTTTCCTCTAAGCTGGCTACCAATACGAAAACGATGACGATCATTTGTGTGACCCTGACTTTTTCTATCTGCTTGTTTGTCATTGCGCCGGTTTTGACAGGATGGAGTCTGGGCTATTTGGATAGTCGGGCAGTCTATGATATTCAAATTTCAAGCCGCTACAACGATGTTTATGAAGTGGAAAATCTTCCGGATACAGACTATGGGGAAATTACTGCGTTCATAGAACAAAACAACATAGCGATAAAGGACGATTTGACTTTTTCGGAATATCTTCCCCAAAAAAGCGACTTTTACCAGCGGGCAAAGTACGATTTTCCTCCCTTGGCGATTGCACTGAAGGATTATAACGCTGTTCGGAAAATGTTGGGATATGAACCTATTATCTTACAAACGGATGAATTTGCTACCCACTGGCATCGTGCGGCAGAGGAGAAGGATATTGAAAACTACATCGCTGAGCATACCTTACTGGAAACTGACGCAGGCACCCTGAAACTCAGTGAGAACGCCGTGTTTCAGGAGCCTGTGGGGGAATCCATCTATAATCTTTATACAGATGTGGTGTATATCATACCTGACGAGATAGCGCAAGTCTTGCTTCCGGTACAGAGCAACCGATTTGTGATGACTCAATATCCGCTTCCCTTCAAAACGGCAGAAATGCTGGAACAGCTTCTTGGGCGTTCTTATCCAGAAGATCCTGATAAAGACAATCTGGCAGGATACAGTACAACTGTCCATACTACGGAAGTGAACCGTATAATCGCCCTTAACTTTATCCTAAAAGCGTCCTTGATCTATGGTGCAATTGTGCTGATGGTGATGTGTCTTACCGTGCTGGCTCTTCAGCAGCTCCTGGATGCAGAAAAAAACAACTACAGATTTTCGGTTCTGCGAAAAATGGGAGTGGAAGAGAAGGACCTGCATACTTTGGTTCTAAAACAGCTTGGTGTTTGGTTTGGGATGCCGATCACAGCGGCAATCGTTGTAGCAATTATTGTGATTGGCTATTTTCTTCAAAGTGTTTCTGCTGAAATCTCAGCTTATATTGGCTGCGGAGCCTTGATGCGGCAAATAGGTATCATTGTTGGGATTTTCGCTTTGCTGCTGAGTTGCTATTTTCTCAGTACATGGCTGCTGTTCCAGCGTTCGATTCGCAACAACTCCAACAGCGGAAGGTGATGGGATATGTACTGGAAGTTAGCAATTCAAAATATCCGCAGAAACCTGCGGGATTATATCATTTACTTTGTGACACTTACCTTGACTGCGCTCTGTGATGTCCTTCTATTTAGGGATGAGCTGTTCTATTATGAGAGCTTCGGTCTGTTTGCTGTTCTAATTCTGGTTCAGTTGGCAGCGACTGGAGTAGCAGCGTTTCATATTTATCAAGAAAAAAGAAAAAAGATTGAATAGAAAATACCTATAGATTCATACATCTGCCGGACGACGGCAAAAGAAAAAAAGCCGTCGTAAAGCAGACACATTTCCACGCGCCTATGAAGCGGCGGCTTTGATTTTCAGAGCCGCCGTTTCTTTTCGTCTATCCTAAACCAACGACGACCTAACACCGTGTAAATCCACGGCGGCATATAGGAGGATTGCCGCCGTGTCTATTCTTGTCTTTTTTCACAGTACCCATGACCTGCACCAGCTAAAAAAAGCCTGTTTCCAGCAGCGGAGCAATGCGGCCAGCAGTATGCACTATACCATGTAACCAAACAGCAAAATATATTCCATTACGCTCGTATGGCTTTATGCCGTCCGGGCGCTTTTTTGTCCCTGTGGAGCCGGAACATCGGGTCAGCATGGCCCGAACTTTATCCCCGGTGCCGCTCCCCGCCGCCCCATTCAGATTTACCCAAAAAATCTGAATGGAGGAAAGGCAGATGGAAGTTACCATCAATTATAACGGACAAGCTGTGGCCGTGGAGGTCACGCTGGAAGTCTATGAATTTCTTGACCGAGCCGATCACAAAACGGAGAACCTGTTTCATGAACAGCGGCGGCATTGGGATGGCCGGGAATTTGACGAGTACATCATTACCACCGAGGGCGTAGGAGCCTACGGCGAAACGCCGGAAGAATACCTTTGCCGCATGGAAACGCTGCATGAGCTGATGGCTGTTCTGGACACCTGCACCAATGCCCAGCGTAGCCGGTTCCTGCTCTATGCGCTTGAGGGATTGAGCCTTGCAGAGATCGGTGTGCTGTGCGGCTGCTCCAAAGTGGCTGTGTATCAAAGTGTGGAGGCGGTCAGAAAAAAATTTATAAATTTCTTTGAAAACAGGCTTAACGAATGACCTGTTTTCTGGCTACCAAGTGAAAGGGATCATTTCCCTTATCTCAGCGAGGGGCGGACAGCGGACGAGCTGCCCGCCTCTCCGATTTTCAGGAGGTAAGCCTATGAAAACAATCAATCTGCGGTGGATGTATCCCCACTACCGGCATGACGAGTTTGTGGATGTTACGGACGAGGTATGGGCAGCGATGTATCAGGCCAAGCGGGAGATGGAGAACTATGAGCGTCGGAAAGTCTACCACTGCGCCTACTACTCTCTGGACGCATACAGCTGGCTGGAAAATTACGCGCTGGAACACAGCAGATCGCCGGAAGATATTTTGCTGGAACGAGAAGAAATGACCACCCGCCTGCACCTGATAGCAGCTCTGCCGGTGGCTCTGGCTCATGCCACTCCGACACAGGTCCGCCGTGTTCACGCCTACTACATTGCCGGTATCAAGCAGCCGGAAATCTCCCGGAGAGAGGGCGTCCACAGCAGCAAGGTCAGCGTTTCCATCCGTCGGGGGCTGCGGAATATGCGCCGCTGCTATGATGGCCTTTTCCAAACAGAGTGAGGGCGTGCCTATGCAGACCATCAATCTCAAACAATATTATCCATTTTGCAAAGAGGACATTTTTGTGGAGGTGTCCGATGAGATCGTCGAAGCGTTTCTTCTGGACAAGAGAGCCGAGGCCGCCAGAGATCGCAAGATGTTCCGGTATAAGGCGTTTTATTCCCTCGATTGTAACGATGGAATCGAAAATGCCGCCATCGGCTGGGCGCAGCCATCGCCGGAGGACTACCTGATAGAAAAAGAGGAATTAGCCGAATATGAAGAACTGATACGGCGATTGTATGAAGCCATTTCTTCCCTGCCGCCTATGCAGGCTCGCCGTGTCCATGCCCGCTATATGCTGGGTATGAAAGTGAAAGATATTGCCGCAATGGAGAGTATCACGCCATCACAGGCGGGAAAATCCATCCATGCCGCACTGCGGAGGCTACGCCGGTACTTTGCGCGTCAGAAATGGACGGTCAATCTATGAGTATTTCCAAAGAAAAGAGGTGCCTGACATGAACGAAAAAATTACAGCCCACCACCAAAAAGAAGAACGGGAGAAAGTCCTGAAGGAGATCCGGCAGCTTGAAAACCGAAAGAAGATTTTGGAGAACAAGCAGCGGAACGAAGAACGCAGGGTTCGCACCCGCCGCCTGATTGAGCGTGGAGCCATTTTGGAGGGGATTTTCCCGCTGGCTCCCGACCTTTCCGGCGCGGAGGTCAAAGCATTTCTGATTGCCCTGTCCCATCTTCCGGGGGCTGCGGAATTGACTGCAAACCTGCCAAAATCCGGGGACACGCCATAAGTCCCTTGTTTACAAGGGCGCACTTATACACCGTTGCCGGTGTCGTGCGCCCTGCCGGGGGCTGTTGCGTACTTCGTCCGCGATGGGGCGCTACACTCCCCAAACCCCTTGTGCGCCCCGCGCAGCCAAACACCCGCTTCGCGTTTGTTCGGCTCCACGGAGCCTGAAATATCCCCGCCGAAAGAAGGTGCCACCCATAGATTTTTGTCATATCCCCGTCAGTATTATCAAGCGCAGCGCAGGCCGTTCTGCTGTTGCCGCAGCTGCTTACCGCAGCGGAACCAAGCTGACAAATGAATGGGATGGAATGACCCACGACTACACCCGGAAAGGCGGCATTGTCCATGCGGAGATCATGCTGCCTGCCCACGCGCCGCCGGAATTTGCAGACCGATCTATCCTCTGGAACAGCGTGGAGCAAATCGAGAAAGCAAGGGACAGCCAGCTTGCCCGCGAGATTGAAGCAGCCCTGCCCCGTGAACTGTCCGGCGAACAGCAGCTTGCCCTTGTGCGTGCCTATGTGAAGGACAACTTTGTAGGCAAAGGAATGTGCGCCGACTTTGCTATCCATGACAAGGGAACCGGCAACCCCCATGTTCATATCATGCTGACCGTCCGGCCCCTGAAAGAAAATGGCGCATGGGGCGCAAAGTGCCGCAAGGCATACGACCTGGACGAGAATGGACAGCGTATCCCGGACGGGAAAGGCGGCTGGAAGAACCACCGGGAGGACACCACCGACTGGAACGACAAAGGGAATGTGGAGATTTGGCGGGCGGCATGGGCGGCCTGCACCAACAGGGCATTGGAGGCCGCCGGTCATCCCGCCCTGGTAGACCACCGCAGCTACAAGCGACAGGGAATTGATAAAATCCCCTCTGTCCACCTGGGGCCAGCGGCCAGCCAGATGGAGAAGCGCGGTATCCGCACCGACAAGGGAGAAGTCAACCGGCAGATCGCCGCCGACAACAAGCTGCTGAAAGAAATCAAAGCCCGCATTACCCGTCTTTATCGCTGGTCGAAAGCCGAAACGGAAAAACCACAAACACAGCAAAGCAGCTTGACAGCTTTGTGGGAGGCTCAGCAGCAGTTGAACGCTCCCCACACCCGCACCGGCAAAATCCGGACTTTGCAAGAAAGCGCTACACTATTCAGCTTTTTGCAGGCAAACGGCATCCAGTCTATGCAGCAGCTTCATGAAAAAATCGCTGATATGAACAGCCGTTACTATGACCTGCGGGGAAAGATCGTCAAGGCCGAGCGCCGGATCACTACCCTTACCGAGCGCGGGGAGATGTGGGAACAGTACACCCAGTACAAGTCCATCCACAAGCAGCTTGCCAAAGTAAAGCCGGAAAAACGGGAACAGTTTGAACAGCGCCACAGCCGGGAACTGATTCTGTATGACGCAGCGGCCCGGTATCTGAAAGAACTGAAAGACAGCGGCGAGGCAATCACCCCGAAGGCATGGCAGCTGGAAATCGACCAGCTGGCCGCTGGAAAGCAGACGGACACGCTTGCCATGAAAGCCATGCGGGAGGATTTGAAAGCAGTGGAACGGCTCCGCAAAACCGCCGAGCAGCTGTCCAGACAGGAACGGGACAAGTCTCACGACCGGGAGCCGGAGCGGTAAGGGCTACCGCGTTTCACGACATACTTTTGCACACAGAAAAACCGCCGTACAGGTTTCCCCATACGGCGGCAGACTGTTTATTTGCCGAACAAGTCGCTGTGTGTGCCGGTGCGGGCCAGCGTCAGCACCAGAACATCATCCTCTATGCGGTAGACAAGCAGCCAGTCCGGGAGAATGTGACATTCCCGATGGCCTGCCCAATCGCCGGACAGGTCATGGTCACGGTTCTTATCCGGCAGCGGTTCGCCCATTGCCAGCAATGCTACGACCTGCTCCAGCAGCTCAATCTTCAAGCCACGCTTTATGGCTCGTTTGTAGTCCTTTTTGAAACTGGTCGTGTACTTGACGGTATATTTGGTTTCTTTCATCTTTTCAGGTCAGCAAACAACTCGTCAAGGTCATTGTAGCCCTTTACAGACGGGTCTTTTGCAATCCTTTCCGCTTCCAGCATGGCAGCAACCGTTTCTTTGTTCGGCTGTTCCAGCCTTACTTCAAAGGGAATGCCGCCTTCACGAAGCGACTGGCGCACAAAGATGTTAAACGCCGTAGTCAGGTTCATGCCAAGTTCAGTAAACAGTGCGTCCGCCTGTGCTTTCAAATCTGCGTCCATGCGGATGCTGATGTTTGTGGTATTTCCAGCCATACGATCAACCCCTTTCTGCTGGCAATTATAGTATATGCCATTTGCACGAAGAAAACAATACTTTGCACGAATATTTAAAAATAAATTCATTCAAGGAGGTTAGCTACACTATGAAAGAAATCATTTATGAAGAACAATAAGTCTGAACCTATCCCTGTCATGGATTACCGCCAGTACCGCAGAGCGCGGAGGCTGGTGCATGAGTGCTGTAACTACATCGACGGAAACTGTATCGCCCTGGACGATGGGGAGGAATGTGTCTGTGTCCAGTCTATTTCCTACTCCCTGTTGTGCAGGTGGTTTCGGGCGGCGGTATTGCCGCAGGATAAGGAACTGGAAACGGCGCTGTTCCACCGGCTGAATGCGAAGAAATGCGCCATATGTGGGGCGCTGTTTACCCCCGGTTCCAACCGGGCCAAATACTGCCCGGAATGTGCCGCACGCATGAAGCGGGTCAACGCCGCAAAGCGTAAGCGAAAACAACGGGAGAAATGTCACGCTTTAGGGGCTGAAAAACCCTTGTAAATCAAGGCTTTTTTCGAGGGTGTCAAAGGCAGGCTGATAGATTTATCCTCTGACCCCTAAAACGGCCTTAAAATGCGTATAGAATCCCCAGAGAACCCCCAAGGAGGAACCCTATGTCAGACAACCGAAAATATTATTACCTGAAACTCAAAGAAAACTATTTTGACGATGATTCCATCGTGCTGCTGGAAAGTATGCAGGATGGTGTGCTGTATTCCAACATTCTGCTCAAGCTGTATCTGAAATCGCTGAAACATGGCGGGCGGCTCCAGCTTGACGAGGACATCCCCTACACGGCGCAGATGATCGCCACCATTACCCGCCAGCAGATCGGCACTGTGGAGAGAGCCTTGCAGATCTTTTTGAAGCTGGGTCTTGTGGAAGTGCTGGACAGCGGCACCTTCTACATGAGCAATATTGAACTGCTGATCGGCCAGTCCTCCACCGAGGCCGAGCGAAAGCGTGCGGCGAGGCTCCAAAACAAGGCTCTTTCCGCGCCCCGGACAAACGGCGGACATTTGTCCGACATTCGTCCACCAGAGATAGAGATAGAGTTAGAGAAAGAGATAGAGATAAAGAGAGAGATAGAGAAGGGACGCTCCGCCCGCGCCTATGGCCGTTACCAGAATGTTTTCCTGACGGACGAGGAAATGGCAGACTTGCAGGCCAGCTTTCCTGCTGTATGGGAACAGTACATCGAAAAACTGTCCGAGTACATGGCTTCTACCGGCAAGCGGTATCAGAGCCATGCCGCCACCATCCGGCGCTGGGCCGGTGAGGACGCGAAGAAAGCAGCCCCGCCCACCCGCAACCGGGATTACAGCGTAAAGGAAGATGAAACCGTATGATTGAGATTACCGCAGAAATCCGGGCGCTGATCGACAAGGCAGCCGCCGGTGTGGAACTGGCCGGGGACGAGTACATAGACCCGGCAGACGGCCTCATTCACTGTAAGAAGTGCGGCGGCCAGAGGCAGACCGTTGTGCCATGCTTTGGAAAACCAGGCTACTTCATGCCCCGCTGCATCTGCCAGTGCCAGCAGGAGGCCGAGGAACAGCGCAAGGCTGCTGAAGAACGGCAGCGCCGCATGGAGCGTATCAAACGCCGAAAGGCACAGGGCTTGCAAGACCGCTATCTCTATGACTACACCTTTGCCAACGACAACGGCCAAAACCCATTGATGGACAAGGCCCGCGCCTATGTGGAGAACTGGAAGGAGGCATATAAAAACAACACCGGCCTGCTGTTGTTCGGGGATGTGGGAACCGGCAAGTCTTTTTTCGCCGGTTGCATCGCCAACGCCCTGCTTGACCGGGATGTGCCTGTGCTGATGACGAACTTTCCCACCATCCTGAACCGCCTGACAGGGATGTTCTCCGAGGATAGGGCCGACTTTATCGCCAGCTTTAATGAGTATGACCTACTTATCATTGACGATCTGGGAGTAGAGCGCAGTACCGAATATGCTATGGAGCAGATGTTTTTCGTCATCGACAGCCGCTACCGCAGCCGCAGGCCCATGATTATCACAACAAACTTGAAACTGTCCGAGCTGAAAAACCCGCCTGATCTGGCCCACGCCCGTATCTATGACCGTATTTTGGAACGGTGTGCGCCGATTCTTTTTGACGGGAAGAATTTCCGGGAAGAAAATGCCGGGGCTACCCGACAGACAGCAAAAGACATTGTAAACAGTAAGCACGACTGATTTTTTACCGGGCGGCACAGACCCGTTCGGAGAAAGGAGCGCCATGAACAGAGAACCCCGTACTATGCAGGTGGCAGACGCCGCTACTGCGTCCAGAGCGCCGGAAAACACGCCAGCGATGGTAAAGAAAATCGGCAAGACAACCTACAAGGTTCATGTCCATTTCAGCAATACCAGCACAGAAACCATGAGCGATAAAATCAAGCGTATGCTCAAAAATGAAATTCAGCAGATGTGAAAGACTGATAAACGAAGCCGCCTTGTGCTAAACTGATGATGGTACGCACCAAAATTTTTGTCAAGGAGGATACGAAAATGCTTTACACAGAAAAAGAAAAACATGAAATTGAACGGGTAAAGGAGGTCTTTGCGGAACATCTGCGGCAAAGCCCTGATTTTGAACTGCTCTGGTCGGACAAGGTAGGCTATGTCTGGCTGACGATTGGCGTAAATCCAGTCTATGTGGATACCGGTATCAGAATCGAATCTGCCTCCGATCTCTGTTACAGGTGTTTGGACGATGTAGCTACGGATGTTTTATATATGACGGGCAACGATCACGCGCTGGAAGCAGCCGATCCGCTGGAATTGGCCGAAATCAAGCGGCGCTGGGAGCCATATATCAACCAGCTGCCAGACTATGCGTATCTCTGCAAAGACCTGCTGAACGGAAAAATGTAATCTATCAAACGAGGTGTCAGGAGCCATACAATGCTTCTGGCACCTTTTTTGTGGATTTTTTGTGAATTTGATGAAAAAGTCCTTGACAATTTGTCTCTGGCAAGACCGCAAAATCCATCCTCATTTCCTGCGGTGCTAGGCTCGCCCCCTTCGACATCCAAGAACTGCGGGACCTCACCATGTACGATGAACTGCAACTGGACACGCTGGGTGATAAGAAAACAGCTCTGTTCCTCATCATGTCGGATACGGACAGCACCTTCAATTTTCTGATTTCGATGGTCTACACCCAGCTTTTCAATCTGCTGTGCGACAAGGCAGATGATGTGTACGGCGGCAAGCTGCCCATCCATGTACGCTGTCTGATCGACGAGTGCGCCAATATCGGGCAGATTCCCAATCTGGAAAAGCTGGTGGCGACCATCCGCAGCCGTGAAATCTCTGCCTGCCTTGTTTTGCAGGCAAGAAGCCAGTTGAAAGCCATCTACAAGGACAACGCAGATACCATTGTGGGCAACATGGACAGCCAGATTTTCCTCGGCGGCAGTGAGCCGACCACCCTGAAAGACCTGTCGGAAATGCTGGGAAAAGAGACCATTGACGCATTCAACACCTCAGACACCCGTGGCAATAGCCCCAGTTACGGCACTACGTTCCAAAAGATGGGGCACGAGTTATTGAGCCGGGATGAGCTGGCGGTGCTGGACGGCGGCAAGTGTATTTTGCAGCTGCGAGGTGTGCGCCCCTTTCTTTCGGACAAGTACGACCTGACCCAGCACCCCAACTACAAGTTGACCTCGGATTACGACCCCAAAAACACCTTTGATATTGAAAAATATCTGAACCGAAAAGAAAAAATCAATCCCAATGATGAATTTGTTGTGATTGACGCTGATTCGCTCCCGTCTGCCTGACCCGGTAGGCGGTTTTATTTTACTCGGACCAGAGAGGTACACCAGCAAATCCACTTCTGCCGCAGTTCGTGGCTCAAAAATGTACGATTTCAGGTGTGTACGGACGGTCTACAATTTTTTCAAAATAAAGGAGAAACGACTATGGAATTCTTTAACTCTGCTATCGAAGTTCTTCAGACTCT
>NZ_JBBNIH010000082.1:0-46830 GCF_040094125.1 Faecalibacterium longum | reverse complement strand
TGCGGCCGTAGCTCATCTGGTAGAGCGCCACCTTGCCAAGGTGGAGGTAGCGAGTTCGAGCCTCGTCGGCCGCTCCAACATGAAGCCATCGTTTGTGCAGAGATGCACGACGATGGCTTTTTTCAACAGAAACTGCATCGAATGTTGACAAATCGATGCTCCGGGCCGTATACTGAGACTATCGTGCAACAAACAGAGGCGGGCTGACCGCTTGCGGGAGTTCGGCCCGCGGGCGTTGGCTCGCCTCTGTGCTATGGGAAAAGGAGGGAAAACCAGTGATATTCGGCAAGTACATCAACCGCTATTACCTGCGCCACGCGCCCGCGCTGCTGCTGGGCATCCTTGCGCTGCTGATGGTGGACTATATCCAGCTGCTTGTGCCGCAGCTCTATCGTCTGGTCATCAACGGCGTCAACCTTGGACAGGTGGTGGTGAGGGACGAGACAATGCCTTTCACGAAAGAGGTGCTGTTCCAGCACATCTGCCTGCCCATGATATGGATCGTGCTGCTCATGGTGGTGGGGCGCTTTTTGTGGCGCATCTGCTTCTTCGGCACCAGCATCCGGGTGCAGGCGGATCTGAGGGAGAAGATGTTCGACCACAGCCGCCGTCTGTCCCAGCAGTACTATCAGGTGAACAAGGTCGGCAACCTCATGAGCCTCTACACCAACGACCTCGACACCATCCAGGAGTGCTTCGGCGACGGCATCCTGATGTTCTTTGACGCATTGGTGCTGGGTCTGCTGGCCCTCTACCGGATGTGGTGCATGGACAGACGCATGACCATGCTGGCCCTCATCCCGGCAGCGTTCATGTTTGCCATCGGCACCGTGATGGGCAAGACCATGACCAAAACGTGGGAGAAGCGCCAGCAGGCGTTCTCTGACCTGTCCGACTTTGCGCAGGAAAACTTCTCCGGCATCGCGGTCATCAAGGCGTTTGTCAAGGAGCTCAAAGAGCTCATCGCTTTCCGCAAACTCAACAAAGACAACGAAGAGATCAACGTAAAGTATACCCGCATCTCAGTATTGCTCGAAGTAATGGTGACGTTCTTCGTGGAGTCGGTCATCTGCGTCATCCTCGGCTACGGCGGCTATCTTGTCTACAAGGGCGATTTCAATGCGGGCCAGCTGGTGGAGTACATCGGCTATTTCGAGGCGATCGTCTGGCCCATCATGGCAATCTCAATGCTCATCGAAAAGACCTCCCGCGGCAAAGCCTCCCTCAACCGCATCACCGAGCTGCTGGACGCACCCATTGATGTGGCCGACCGCGCCGGTGTGCCGGACCTCGAAAACCCCAAGGGCGGCATCGAGTTCCGCGATTTGACCTTCCGCTACCCGGACGGCGAGTTCGATGTGCTGAAAAATATCTCCTTCACGATCCAGCCCGGCGAGAGCGTGGGCATCGTGGGCAAGACCGGCGCAGGCAAGACGGCGCTGGTCGATTTGCTCCTGCGCACTTATAACGTCCCCGACGGCACTCTTTTCGTGGACGGGAAGGACGTCAACGGCGTCTCCATCCACTCGGTGCGGCAGGCGTGTGCCTATGTCCCGCAGGAGAACTTTCTCTTCTCGGATACCATCGCCCACAACATCGCCTTTGGCGTGGATGACGCTACCCCTGAGGACATTGAACGGGCAGCCAGCCTTGCTGACGTCCGGGATAACATTGTGGACTTCAAGGATGGCTACGAGACTGTCCTGGGCGAGCGCGGCGTTACCGTTTCGGGCGGTCAGAAGCAGCGAATCTCCATCGCCCGCGCCCTGCTGAAAGATGCGCCCATCCTGATCCTCGACGACTCAGTTTCGGCGGTGGATACCAGGACGGAAAAAATCATCCTCGACAACCTGAAAAAGAGCCGTGCAGGCAAGACCACTCTGCTCATCGCGCACCGCATCTCGACGGTGGAGGGACTGGATAAGATCATCTTCCTCGAAGACGGCAGAGTGGAGGCCGTCGGCCCCCACGACCAGCTCTATGCATCCTGCCCGGAGTACCACAAGATGGTCGATTTGCAGAAGCTTGAAGACGAAGTGGGAGGTGGCAACGCATGATGAGTCTGAATCCGCTTCTTCTCGTAGGCGGCGTTATCGGCACCGTGTCGGTGCTGCTGCTCATCGCCTACGCCTGCGTCAAAGACAAGAAAACGGCTATGGGCTTCGAGCGCAGCATGGCCGACGGCGAGATCCTGCGCCGCCTCTTCGGCTACGCCAAACCCTACCTCAAGCAGTTCGTCGTCGTGGGCTTTCTCGTCCTCTTCTCCATCTCCTACGACATCGCGTCGCCCCTCATCGTGGGCTACATCGAAGAGCTTGTGGTAGGCGATTTCGAACTGAAAAGCCTCTATGTCAGTGTGGCCGTGTACGCGGGTGTGCTGCTCTTCTCGATGGCCAGCACCTATTTGCAGGCCGTCATTCTGCAGCGTGTGGGCCAGCGCATCATCTCCGATTTGCGTGAAGACCTTTTCACCCACATTGAAAGCCTCTCCCACGGCCAGCTGAACGACATCCCGGTGGGCAAGCTCGTCACCCGCGTGACCAACGACACCAACGCCATCTCGATGATGTTCACGAACCTCTTCGTCAACCTCACCAAGAACGCCTTCGTCATTTTGGGCATTCTGGTGGCGATGCTCTTCCTGAACTACGAGCTGACCCTGATGGTGCTTTGCTTCGTACCCTTCATCCTCCTGTTCACGGTCATCTTCCGCAAGTTCTCTCGCCGTGCTTACCGTAAGGTCAAGGACGCGACCACCGACATCAACACCTACCTCTCCGAGAATCTCTCCGGCATCAAAGTCACCCAGATCTTTGGCCGCGAGGACGAGAAGATGGAGGAGTTCCGCCAGAAGAGCCAGACCCTCGCCAAGGCCACGCAGGAGCAGATCTTCGTCTTCGGCGTCTTCCGTCCGCTGGTGTATATGCTGTATATCAGCTCGATCCTCTGCCTGTTCTATCTTGGCGGCATGGGCCATCTGAACCATGTCACCTTCCTCGGGCAGACCATTTCCAGCGGCACCATCGTCACCTTTTATATGTATATCTCCAAGTTCTTCACCCCTATCCAGAACCTCGCCGAGCAGTTCAACTGGCTGCAGTCGGCGCTGGCGTCGTCGGAGAAGGTCTTCTCCATCATGGACATCCAGCCCCAGATGGTGGACGCCCCCGATGCCGTTGAGCTGGACGAAGTGAAGGGCGACATCGAGTTCCGGGACGTCTGGTTCAGCTACATCCCTGGCGAGTGGGTGCTGCAGGGCGTTTCCTTCCATGTGGAGCCCCGCCAGACCGTGGCCTTTGTCGGCTCCACCGGCTCGGGCAAGAGCACCATCCTCTCCCTCATCTGCCGCAACTACGAGTTCCAGAAGGGCGAGATTTTGATCGACGGCATCGACATCCGCAAAATCAAGATTTCCTCCCTCCGCCGTCACTTCGGCCAGATGCTGCAGGACGTTTTCCTCTTCTCGGGTACTATCCGCAGCAACATCGTCCTGCGGGAGGAGAACATTCCGGACGAAGAAATCATGAAGGTCTGCCGGTATGTCAATGCCGACCACTTCATCAACAAACTCGAGCACGGCCTCGACGAAGAAGTCCGGGAGCGCGGCAATAACTTCTCAGCGGGCCAGCGCCAGCTGCTCAGCTTTGCCCGCACCATCCTGCATAAGCCCAGCGTCATGATTCTGGACGAGGCCACCGCCAACATCGACACTGAGACAGAGCTTCTGATTCAGGATTCGCTGGAAAAGATGCGCAGCGTCGGCACTATGCTCATCGTGGCACACCGCCTCTCCACCATCCAGCACGCAGATAACATCATCGTGTTGTCGCGCGGCAAGATCTTGGAGCAGGGAACTCACCAGCAGCTTCTCGCCGCACATGGCCGGTATTATCAGCTGTACACGCTGCAATACCACAAAGAACAAATGGATAAACAGTAAAGCAAAAGCAGGTGCATCATGCGATGCACCTGCTTTTTTGCATAGGCTCAATATTGATACGGCACGATGTCCGGCTGGTCGGGGCGGTGCTCGCCGATGATTTTTTCCATCCAAATCATGTCGTACCAGCGCCCGAACTTATAGCCGCAGTTGTGGAAGGTACCGGCCAGCGTGAAGCCCAGATGTTCGTGGAACTGGGCGCTGTTTTTGGTGAGGTATTCGTCCTCCACCTGCGGGTAGCCGATGCAGGCGTAGAGGTTGAGGACACCCATGGCCTTGAGCCGGTCGGCCAGCGCCTCATAGAGGACGCGGCCCAGTCCGCCGCGCCTGGCGTCGTGGTCGAGGTAGATGGTCAGCTCTGCGGCCCAGTCGTAGGCGGCACGTCCCACAAAAGCGTGGGCATAGGCGTAGCCCTCGATGCGGCCATCCCGCTCGATGACGAGGTAGGGGTATTTTTTCATGATGTCCCGCATCCGACCCTCGAACTCGGCAAGCGACGGCACATCGTACTCGAAAGTGATGACCGTGTGCTCGACGTAGTAGGCGTAGATTTCCAGAATGCGGGGTGCGTCGGCCAATGTGGCGTTGCGGATGGTAATATCGGACATGGTTTTTACTCCTCAGAACATCGTAATGATAAGCGCACACAGCGGCAGAAACACGATGCTGAGCAGGGTGGTCAGCACGACGCTGCCGGCGGCAAACTGCTCATCGTGGTGGAACTGGACGGCGAACACCGAGGTGATGGATGCAGCCGGGCAGCATTCCAGCAGCACGATGACCTGCGTGACCATGCCGTAGCGGAAGAGCCCCAGCGCGGCGAAAGCTGCGATGGTCAGCACTGGAATGAAAAGCATCCGGACTACGGTGAGCTTCCAGATGTGCTGATCGGTGAGGGTGCGGTGCAGGTCGCCCGAGGCGATGAGCATACCGGTGATGAGCATGGAGAGGGGAGTGTTCATGTCGCCCAGAAGTTCCATGGGCTGGACGATGAGGTCGGGCAGCGGGATCTGGAGCAGGTAGAGGACGAGACCCACGACGATGGCGTAGATGGCCGGGCAGTGCAGCAGGCTCTGGGCGACCTTTTTGGGGTCGGAGCTGCCGCTGACCATGCTGTAGCCCACCGTCCAGAGCAGGAGATTGAACATGGTAAAGAAGGCGCTGGCATAAAGCAGGCCCTCGGAGCCGAAGAGCGCCGAAATGAGGGGCAAGCCCATATAGCCCGCATTGGAAAAGACACCGGCGAACCGGAAGATGGGCGTCCGGCTGTCCCTGCTGC
Organism: Faecalibacterium longum; assembly: GCF_040094125.1. Taxonomy (NCBI): domain Bacteria; kingdom Bacillati; phylum Bacillota; class Clostridia; order Eubacteriales; family Oscillospiraceae; genus Faecalibacterium; species Faecalibacterium longum. The sequence continues at coordinate 41,611 of NZ_JBBNIH010000082.1, read as the reverse complement.
GGGCCGTGAACAGCAGGGTGATGACAAGGCCCAGCAGGATGGACAGGGTGCTCAGGGCGAACGCGGCCATGAGGTTGTGCAGAATTTCTGCGCTGAACTCCATGCGGTAGGAGTTGATGATCATGGCCGGGACGACGAGGTTGACCAGCAGGTTCGAGAGAGTCTGCTTGCCCTCGGGGCGGAGCAGGCCGGTCTTGGCACCAAGAGCCCCCAGCCCTATGAGGATGAACAGTTCCGCCACCTGCTGGGCGGTGATGACAGCAAGGTCCATAATAAGATCCCCTCCTTACAGGATGACGTTCTTGATGAGCAGCGAAACACTGCCGTCCTCGGCGTGGAGAAATTCCACCGCAGAATCCTCGGAGAGGATCTCGGTAGGGATCTTTACCTCGATGCCGCTAGCGGTGTGGATGCTGCGGCTCTCCATCCGGCGGATGCGGGCGGGGGAGACAGTGACGGGCTGCTGGGCCTGCGCCGGCTCGAGGACGTCGCTTTTCTCCACATAGTCGTCGAAGGGGACAGCCGCCAGCGGGTATTCCTCAGCAAGCTGCCGGCGCACCTGCTCGACCGTCACCTTGTTGTCGTTGTCAGCGGCCTGATTGGCAATGAGCATGGCCACCTGTGCCTCCACGTGGGGCTCATCCTGATAGTTCTCCTGCACGGCCTGGACGGCGGCGTCCTGAATGGCCTGCAGCTTTTTCTTTTCCGGCTCGGCGGTGGTGTACTGGAAAACGACGGTGGAAAGATAAAACTCCTTGTGGCCGTCGATGTCGAACTTTTTCTCCAGCAGCTTCATGGAGTAGTCGGTCAGGTCCACCAGTGCGCCTTCCTCCACCTTGCCGCTCTGGGTGGGCAGGCAGGCCCGCTGCTGGATGATGGAGTTGACCGGCGCACCGTCTACGCTCTCGGTGTAGTGGGTGTAGCCGTTTTTATAGTTGAGCTTGAGGATGCCCAGCCACGGCTGGCCGTCCCGGGTGAAGTCCACCACAGCGAGGTCGGCCCCCGGAATGGTGGTATGAGCGTGCATATAGTCGAACAGCACGCCCGCGATGCGGCAGGACAGGTCGATAAAGTCCTTGTTCTGTTCCAGCTCGTACCGGAATGCCGAGTCCGGCAGGGGGCGGCACTGGCGGATGTCGTCGCTGGCAAGCAGCTTTTCGATGTGGTATTGCAGATAGGCCGTCTTTTCGGCTGTCATCTCCATGCAGCTGCCGCTGAGCACGGGGGCATCCAGCGTGGTATCCAGAACGTGGAGAATGGCCTGATGTACGATGATCTCCATATGTGAACCTCTTTTTTGTATACAAGAAATCTCAAATCACCTGTCAGTATAACACAACCCGGCCCAAAAGGCGAGAATGACTTGAAGCTCTGTGGCAGAAATGCTATACTTGGCCCAGAAACACCTATTATATAGGGCAAAAGAAGGGAGACTTCCGGTATGGAATTTCGGGAAAAGCCGATGCAGAACCTCATCCGCATCAAGGAGAAGGAGATCTGCAAGAATGTGCAGGCGCTTTTGCTGGACGGCGAAAGCATCGTGGGCGCATACAAGACGGTGCGCGATCAGGCCGTTTTTACGAGCCACCGCATTTTCATGGTGGATATGCAGGGCGTTACCGGCACCCGGCAGGAGATCTTCGTCCTGCCCTACCGGAAGATCGTTCACTTCGGCATCCAGACGGCAGGCTTCGGCGACCCATTGCAGACTTCGGAACTGACGGTCTGCTACGCCGACGAGCACGAGATGAAGTTCGGCTTCATCGGGCAGGAAGAGCTCCTGGCTGTGGCGCAGGCCATCAGCCGGTGCATCCTGTAAAATAAAAATGCAACAAAACGGGACAGCCCCGCTCTGAGATGTGCCAGAGCGGGGCTGTCCCGTTTTGCTGTGATGATGAATAATGAAGAATAGATGATGGCGTTTTCAGCAGGCGCGGCCAGCCTCGAGCATATAGCGCAGGAAGCCGGTGACATCAGCGGGGTCGCTCACGCTGATGCTGAAGCCCTTCTTGGGAGCGTCCAGGGTCTGGAAGATGGCGGAAGCCTCGTTGTCCTTCTTGAGGTCGCAGGTGGAGCCATTGTCCAGGTGCAGGATGACGCTGCCGCGGCTTGCGGCGACCTGTTTCATGAAGCGGTTTTTATCAAAATATTCGATGCGAAGCATAATAAATACCTCCGTGTTCGGTAAAGTGTGTAAGACTTCTGCAAAAGCCTTGTGGGTCGGGGTGCGGGCGGCATCGCGGCCTTGGAGCTGTGGGGCAGTGCGCAAGACCCTTGGAAGCAAAGCTTCGTTGTGGGTTGTATCTGCCCTGTTTCAGTGCTATACTGGGCTTATCAGCTCCGATGAAATAATACCACGAAACCGGCACAGATGATAGAACAAAAACACATTCTTTGTACAACAAAATCGGCTTTGATAAAAAATCTTCAATGTATTGGGGAAAGGAATTGGCGAATATGGCACTAAATATCAGCTCCAACATCGTCGCCAGCGAAAAGGGCAGGGAACTTGTGCAGCACGGCAGCGCGCTGTTTCCCATCGCCTGCTATGCCGAGGATCTGTCCAGCTATTCGGTGGCGTGGCACTGGCACGAAGAGTTTGAATATGTGCTCTGCACGAAGGGACCGCTCCATGTGGACGTCAACAAGACCCGCCTCACCTTGCAGACCGGGCAGGGAGTGTTCATCAACTCGGGCGTCCTCCACGCGGTGGAGCAGGCACCGGAAGGCACAGCCCTGCTCCACTCGGGCGTGTTCCATCCGCGCCTTGTGGGCGGCATGGACACTATCTTCTGGCAGAAGCTCATCCGCCCCATGACCCAGCCCGACGCCCCGCCATTTTTCCTTCTGGATGCGTTGGTGCCGTGGCAGAAACAGGTGTTGGACTGTCTGCACGAGAGCTGGAAAGCCGTGTCAGATGAGCCCTTCGACTACGAGAACCGGGTGCGCTACTACCTCTCTCTGGCCCTGCGGCTGCTGAGCACCCAGTGCGTGGGCGGGCGGACGAAAGTCTCCCAGCAGGAGCAGATCGCCTCCGAGCGGATGAAGCAGATGCTCCACTTCGTGGAGGAACACTACGCGGAAGAGCTGACAGTCCAGCTCATCGCGGGCAGCGTGGCCCTCAGCGAGAGCGCCTGTCTGCGCAGTTTCAGGCAGATGCTGGGCATCACGCCCATCCAGTACGTCAAGCAGTACCGGGTGGAAAAGGCCGCTGATCTGCTTCGCTCCACCCGGCTCAAGACCGGCGAGATCGGCGCGGAGTGCGGCTTCACCGATAGCAGCTACTTTATCAAGATCTTCCGGGAGATAAAACACTGTACTCCCAAAGAATACCGTATGAAATTTTGTTGAGATGTAAGAAAAGGAGAAATCTATCTCCATGCAGCGTGCATTGACATCCGGCCCCATCACCGGCAGCATCCTGCTGGGCCTCTGCATAGGCAGCGGCGCGGCCATCTCGATGCAGTACGGCAGTGGTGAGTACGATAAAATGCGCCAGAGCGTCTTCCAGTCCTTCGCCCTCATTGCGGGCATGGCGCTGGCGGACGCCATCGGCATCGGCTACTATCTGGTGAAACATAGAAAGGAGACGCTGTGAAAATCGAGCACATCGCCCTGTACGTCAACGACCTCGAGGCTGCAAAGGACTTCTTTGTGCGCTATTTTGACGCCGTGCCGAATGCGGGCTATCACAACCCGAGGACGGACTTCCGCTCCTACTTTCTCACTTTCGCGGACGGCGCACGCCTGGAGCTGATGAACAAACCCGGGATGTCCGACGAGCCGAAGCCTGCCGCCCGCACCGGATACGCGCACATCGCGTTCAGCGTCGGCAGTCAGGAGAAGGTGGATGCGCTGACGGCCCGCCTCAAGGCCGACGGCTGCGAAGTCCTCAGCGGCCCCCGCACCACCGGAGACGGCTATTATGAAAGCTGTGTCCTTGCGGTGGAAGGAAATCAAATCGAGATAACGGTGTAACACAAAAGAGCAGAGCCTGCGGTGAAAACCCGCAAGTCTCTGCTCTTTTTGTTATGGATCTATCAGCCGGGCAGCACCACGATGCCCGCCGCAGCAAGTGAGACGATGAGATACATATTTTCTGGGCCGAATATAGCACAGGGGCCGGGAAAAACTACAAAAAGCCCGAAATACACGACGAAAATATTGTATTGGTTGCGCAACGACCTGTGAAAGAAATGAGAAAACTAAAACTTTTTAGATAAAACTATTGACAATGGTGGCCTTGCGAGTATAATGACCTTATCAAATCGTTCAAAACATTTAACTAAATGACATGAACTGATTTGCCCGAACAAGATACGATAGTACAACACACATACACAAGATAAAAGGAGAAAATTACCATGACTTTTGAGGATATGAAGAAGATCGTCGTTGACACCCTGAACTGCGAGGAAGAGAAGGTCACGATGGAGGCCAGCCTGACCGAGGATCTCGAGGCTGACAGCCTGGACGCTGTGGAGCTGAACATGGCTCTGGAGGACGCTTTCGGCGTTTCCATCCCCGACGAGGAGCTGGCCAACATGAAGACCGTCGGCGACATCTTCAACTACCTGACTGCACACGCTGAGGCATAACGATGAACGACATTAGAGACTTGTTCCCGGGCCGGATGCGGGAGCGCGCCTTCCAGCTCAAAGCCCGGCGGGACACCGGTGTGGCGTGGCATGAGCCGCAGTTTGTGGAATGCAAGCAGTGCGGCCGCCGTGCCACCCGCCAGATCTGGGCTAAGAGCCTTTTCGTCTGCCCCAACTGCGGCAATCACCAGCCCATCGGTGCGTACTACCGCCTGAGCCTTGTGCTGGACAGCGGCAGTTTCCGGGAGCTGGATGCAGAGCTGGCCCCGCAGGACGTGCTGGGTTTCCCGGGCTATCCCGAAAAGCTCAGCGCCCAGACCCAGAAGACGGGCCTCAGCGAGGCTGCTGTCGCGGCAGTGGGCCGCATCGGCGGCGTGTCGGTGGTGGCTGCTGTGCTGGACAGCCGCTTCTTTATGGGCAGCATGAGCACGGCCGTGGGCGAGAAGATCACCCGCGCCATCGAGTACGCGGCGGCGAAAAAACTGCCGCTGGTCATCTTTTCGGCCAGCGGCGGCGCCCGGATGCAGGAAGGCATTTTCAGCCTGATGCAGATGGCCAAGACCAGCGCCGCCATCGAGCGCTTTTCGGCCAAGGGCGGGCTGTACATCAGTGTATTGACCCATCCCACTACCGGCGGCGTTACCGCCAGCTTTGCCAGCCTTGGCGACATCATGCTGGCCGAGCCGGGCGCACTCATCGGTTTTGCAGGCCCCCGCGTCATCGAGCAGACCATCGGCGAGCGCCTGCCCGAGGGCTTCCAGCGCAGCGAGTTCCAGCTGGAACACGGCTTTGTAGACAAGGTCGTACCCCGCAGTGAGCTCCGCGCCACCCTCATCCAGCTGCTGCAGCTCCACGCAGGCGGGAGGAAAACAGAATGATAAAAGAACTTCTGGAGCAGCTTGCTCCTTTGGACGCCCAGATCGCTGCCCTGCGTGGCGGCGCACAGGACGAGGAAAGCCAGATGGCCGCTATCACGGCCCACGCTTCCGAGCTGGCCGAACTGGCTGTGGAGGAAGATGAGATCCTCCGCTGCTGCGGCCCGCTGACCGCTGAGGATCGGGTCTTTCTGGCACGCCACCCGGAGCGCCCCCATATCGACGAGACCATCAATGCTCTGTTCACCGATTTCTTTGAGCAGTGCGGCGATCGTCAGTGCCGGGAGGACAGCGCCATTCTGGGCGGCATCGCCCGCTTCCACGGGATGCCTGTGACCGTCATCGGCCACCGCAAAGGTTCCACGCTGGAAGAGAACATGGCCTGCAACTTCGGTATGCCGGGGCCGGAGGGCTATCGCAAGGCCCTCCGTCTCATGAAGCAGGCCGAAAAGTTTGGCCGCCCCATCATCACCTTCATCGACACGCCGGGCGCATACCCCGGCAAAGAGGCCGAAGAGCGGGGACAGGGCGAGGCTATTGCCCGAAACCTGATGGAGATGAGCGGTCTGACGGTTCCCGTCATCGCTGTCGTCACCGGCGAGGGCTCTTCCGGCGGCGCACTGGCACTGGGTGTGGCAAACCACATCCTCATGCTGGAAAATGCAGTCTACTCGGTGCTCAGCCCTGAGGGTTTCGCCAGTATCCTGTGGAAGGATTCCTCCCGCAGCGGCGAAGCCTGCGAGATCATGAAGCTGACCGCACAGGACCTCTACAAGGACGGCATCGTCGAGGAGATCATCCCGGAGCCTGTGGGCGGCGCACAGCGCAGCCACGCGGCCCTGTTTGCCGCCATGGATACGGCCCTGAAAAACCACCTCACCGCCCTCTGCAAGATGAGCGGCAAGGCACTGGCCGACCAGCGGTACAAAAAATTTCGTCAGATCGGAGAAGCGAAACGAGCATGAACGGTTTGCAGTTGATCGCCACCGGCGGAGCTCTGCCCGGCCGCACGGTCACCAATGAAGAGTTGAGCCGCACCGTGGACACCAGCGACGAGTGGATCACCACCCGCACCGGCATCCGCGCCCGCCACTGGTGTACGGAGGAAGAATCCGCCGCCACGCTGGCCATCGCGGCGGCAAAGCAGGCGCTGGAGCGCAGTGGTCTTTCGCCGCAGGATATTGCCTGCTGTGTCTGCGCGACCCTTTCGGCACCTGACGCCACCCCCAGTGTGGCCTGTCAGGTGCAGCGGGCGCTGAGTCTGCCCGAAAACCGCCCCGCGCTGGATGTCAACGCCGCCTGCTCGGGCTTCATCTACGGCACCGCCGTGGCCCGCGGCCTGATGGCGACGCTGGGTGGACGGTACGCCCTCGTGGTGGGCTGCGAAGCGCTGTCCCGCCTGATGGACCAGACCGACCGCTCCACCTGTGTGCTCTTCGGCGACGGTGCGGGCGCAGCGATTTTTGAACTGTGCGACGCACCGTTTGCGATCACGCTGGGCGCACGGGGCGACGAGGCTATCCACGCAGGAGGCCCCTGCCGCACCGGCTCGGCCCCCATCAGCATGGACGGGCGTGCCGTCTTCCGCTTTGCGGTGGACGCACTGCCCCGCTGTCTGCACGCGGTGCTGGACGAGACGCAGCTGGCGCTGGGCGATGTGGACTGGGTGGTCTGCCATCAGGCCAACAGCCGCATCATCGACCACTGTGTGAAAGCGCTCCACGCCGACGCCGCAAAGTTCTACAAGAACATGGACCGCCACGGCAACACCAGCGCGGCCAGCATCCCGGTGGCCCTCAACGAGATGGCCGAAGCCGGTCTGCTCAAAGCCGGGCAGAAGGTATCCTGCATCGGCTTCGGCGGCGGATTGACCTGGGGCGGGATGCTGGTTACGTACAGCCCTCTCAGTCATGGCTGACGCCATGCCAGCCCTCCCAAAGGGTGAGCGCTCTAAAGTAAAACCTATAAATAGGACGATTTACATGAAATTACTCAACGAGATATTAGGCACGAAATACCCCATCATTCAGGGCGGAATGGCCAACATCGCCACCGGCGAGTTTGCCGCTGCCTGCTCCAACGCCGGTGCGCTGGGTCTTATCGGCGCAGGCGGCATGAACGCTGAGACGCTGCGGGAGAACATCCACCGTTGCAAGGCGCTCACCGACAAGCCTTTCGGCGTCAACATCATGCTGATGCACCCCCAGGCCGACGAGTTTGCCAAAATCGTCGTGGAAGAGGGCGTCAAGGTCGTCACCACCGGCGCAGGCAACCCCGGCAAGTACATCCCCATGTGGAAGGAAGCCAGTATCAAGGTCATCCCCGTGGTGGCAGCGGCCGTTCTGGCTAAGCACCTTGCCCCTCTGGGCGTGGATGCCGTCATCGCCGAAGGCACCGAGAGCGGCGGCCATGTGGGCGAGATGACCACCATGGCCCTCGTCCCGCAGGTGGTGGACGCTGTAGATGTCCCTGTCATCGCGGCGGGCGGCATCGCCGATGGCCGCCAACTGGCGGCAGCCTTCGCACTGGGAGCCTGCGGCGTTCAGGTGGGTACCTGCCTGCTGGTCAGTGAGGAATGCCCCGTCCACGAGAACTACAAGGCCGCGCTTCTGCGCGCCAAGGACAGCGACACCATCGTCACCGGCCGCATCGGCGGCACCCCCGTCCGTGTGCTGAAAAACCGGATGAGCCGCGAGTATGTCCGGCAGGAAAAGGCCGGTGCCGACAAGATGGAGCTGGAAAAATACACGCTGGGCAGTCTGCGGCGCGCCGTCTTTGAGGGCGATACCGCCACAGGCAGTCTGATGGCCGGTCAGGTGGCCGGTATGCTCCACGAGGTGCGGCCTGTGGCTGAGATCCTCGACGAGCTGTGGGAGAGCGGGAGGCAGCGGATGCATTCGCTGAGCGAGTTATGCTGACCCTCGCAGGCAAGCCGCTGGCCGTGCCTGTCTTACAGGGCGGCATGGGCGTGGGCGTTTCCCTCGGCGGGCTGGCCGGGGCGGTCGCGGCCTGCGGCGGCATGGGGTGCATCTCCACCGCCGACACGGGCTACCGAGAACCCGATTTTGCCCGCGACCCTTACGCAGCGAATCTCCGTGCGCTGAAAAAAGAAATCGCCAAAGCGAAAGAGATCGCCAACGGCGCGGGACTGGTGGCTATCAACGCGATGGTCGCCACCCAGAACTACGCCGACGCCGTCCGCACTGCTGTGGAGGCAGGTGTGGATGCCATCGTATCGGGTGCGGGCCTTCCGCTGGAGCTGCCCGGCCTGGTGGAAAGAGCTGATGTTGCGCTGGCACCCATCGTGTCCAGCGGACGTGCTGCAAAGCTCATCCTCCGCCGGTGGGCAAAAGCCTTCAACCGCACCGCCGACTTCGTGGTCATCGAGGGCTGCAAGGCCGGCGGACACCTGGGCTTTTCGGAAGAAGAGCTTCTGGCTGGAAAATGCCAGACCCTCGACGAGATCCTGCCCGAAGTGCTGGCTGAGGTGAAGCCTTTCGAGGCTCAGTTCGGCCACGACATCCCGGTCTTCGTGGCCGGAGGTGTCTACACGGGCGAGGACATCGCCCACTATACTAAGATGGGTGCTGCGGGCGCACAGCTCGCCACCCGCTTCATCCCCACCTACGAGTGCGACGCCAGCCAGACCTATAAAGATGTCCTGCTGGCGGCCAATCCCGAAGATGTGCGCATCATCCACAGCCCTGTGGGAATGCCGGGCCGTGCGCTGGCCACTCCGCTGGTGCAGAAGCTTGAACAGGGTCTGCGCTTCCCGCCAAAGCACTGCGCCCGCTGTCTCAAAGCCTGTGAGCCGGCCAAGGTGCCTTACTGCATCACCCACGCCCTCATCGAGGCCGTGAAGGGCAATGTGGAAGAGGGACTCTTCTTCTGCGGGGCCAACGTGGGCCGTCTCGACCGGATGCGCAGTGTCCGGGAGCTGATGGATGAACTGATGGATGATTGGAGGAAACACCAATGAAGCTTGCCATTCTGTATGCCGGTCAGGGCTCTCAGCACCCCGGCATGGGCAAAGACCTTTACGAGAGATACCCCGCGTTCCGGGAGGCGTTCAACGCCGCAGACCTTGACTTTGATTTGGAGAGCGTCTGCTTCGACGATCCGGAAGGCGTTTTGAATCTGACTCAGTACACCCAGCCCTGCATGGTGGCCTTCGCCGCCGGTGTCACGGCTGTCCTGAAGGAAAACGGCGTCAAGGCCGACTATCTGGCCGGTCTGTCGCTGGGCGAATACTCCGCGCTGGAAGCTGCCGGTGTCTTCACGGCCAAGCAGGCTGTGGAGCTGGCTGCCTTCCGCGGCAAAGCCATGGCCGACGCCGCCAAGGGCATCGAGTGCGGCATGACCGCTGTGATGAACCTTGACCGCGACGCACTGGCAAAGTGCTGCGAAGAGGCATCCGTTCTGGGCTGTGTCCAGATCTGCAATTACAACTGCCCGGGCCAGCTGGTCATCGGCGGCGAAAAAGCCGCCGTGGAAAAGGCCGCTGAGCTGGCAAAAGCCGCAGGCGCACGCCGCTGCATCCCGCTGAAGGTCAGCGGTCCCTTCCACACCAAGCTGATGCACCCCGCCGGTGACGCGCTGGCAAAGCGCTTTGCGTCTGAGCACTTCGGCGAGATGGAGACGCCTGTCCTCTTCAACTGCCTCGGCCACGAAAAGGCAGACAGCGACAGCATCCCCGCTCTGCTGGAAAAGCAGGTGCAGAGCAGCGTCTACATGGAAGATACCCTCCGCCGTCTGGGCGAGCTGGGCGTCACCGACATTCTCGAAGTCGGCCCGGGCAAGGCCCTGAGCGGCTTCGTGAAAAAGACGCTGGGCGCAGATGTCCACTGCACCGCTGTCGAGACGGCAGAAGAGCTGGAAGCTTTCCTCACCAGCTGGAAGGAGGCACAGGCATGAGCGAAGAAAAGCTGACCCGTGCCGCCGTCGTCACCGGCGGAAGCCGGGGCATCGGCCGGGCTGTCTGTGTTGCGCTGGCAAAGCAGGGCTGCAATGTGGTGGTCAACTACTGCCACGGTGAGGCCGCTGCCGCCGAGACTGCCGCACTGTGCAAAGAGCTTGGCGTCGAGGCCGTCACCGTGCAGGCCGACGTCTCCACTGCCGAGGGCTGCAAGAAGCTGTTCGAAGAAGCAGTGAATGCCTTTGGCCGGGTGGATATTCTCGTCAACAACGCGGGCGTCACCCGCGACAACCTCATCCTCCGCCTTTCCGAGGAAGATTTTGACACCGTCCTGAACGCCAACCTCAAGGGTGCGTTCCTCTGCTGCAAGGAGGCCGCACGCCGGATGGTGCGCCAGCGCTATGGCCGCATCGTCAACCTGAGCAGCGTGGTGGGTCTGCGGGGCAACGCAGGCCAGACCAACTATTCCGCCAGCAAGGCGGGCCTCATCGGCCTGACCAAGAGCCTCGCCAAGGAGCTGGCCAGCCGGAACGTCACCGTCAACGCGGTGGCTCCCGGCTTCATCGCCACGGATATGACCGCCGCGCTGCCGGAGGCTGTCCGCACCGAGATGTGCAAGACCATCCCGGAGGGACGCGCCGGCCAGCCGGAGGACGTAGCAAACGCGGTGGCCTTCTTCGCCGCCGAACAAAGCAGCTATCTCACCGGGCAGGTGCTCTGTGTGGACGGCGGCATGGCAATGTAAAAAGGAGCTTTTTCTATGGAAAAACGCAGAGTCGTCATCACCGGTCTTGGCACCGTGAACCCTCTTGGAAATAACACCGCTGACAGCTGGGCCGCAGCCCGCGCAGGCAAGTGCGGCATCGGCCCCATCACCCAGTTCGACGCCAGCGAGTTCAAGTGCAAGCTGGCAGGCGAGGTCAAGGGCTTCGACCCCGAGACCGTCGTGGACAAAAAGGAAGCCCGCAAGATGGCCCGCTTCACCCTGCTGGCGCTGGGCGCTGCCGCTGAGGCCATCCAGGACAGCGGCATCGACTGCGAAGCCGAGGCCGAGAACATCGGCGTCATCGTGTCCAGCGGCATCGGCGGTCTGCCCACCATCGAGGAGCAGCACAGCCGCGGCGAGGAAAAGGGCATGGAGAAGGTCAGCCCCTACTTCGTCCCCATGGCTATCGCCAACATGGCGGCAGCACAGATCGCCATCCGCTTCGGCCTCAAGGGGATGTGTACCTGCCCGGTGACGGCCTGCGCAGGCGGCACCAACGCTGTAGGCGATGCTTTCCACCGCATCCGCGACGGCTACGAGCCGGTCATGGTCTGCGGTGGTGCCGAGAGCTGCATCAGCCCGCTGGGCATCGGCGGCTTTACCAGCATGAAGGCCCTCTCCACTGCTACGGACCCTGATGCGGCCAGCCTGCCCTTCGACGCACGGCGCGGCGGCTTTGTGATGGGCGAGGGCAGCGGTGTGCTGGTGCTGGAAGAGCTGGAGCACGCCAAGGCCCGCGGCGCACACATCTATGCCGAAGTCGTGGGCTACGGCGCCAACTGCGACGCCTACCACTTCACGGCTCCCGCACCCGGCGGCGCAGGTGCCATCGGCTGCATGAAGCTGACTCTCAAGGACGGCGGCATTGCCCCCGAGCAGATCGACCACATCAACGCCCATGGCACCGGCACCCACATGAACGACAGCTGCGAGACTGCCGCTATCCACGCCGTCTTCGGCGACCACGCCAAGGACATCGCCGTCGTCAGCACCAAGAGCATGACCGGCCATCTGCTGGGCGGCGCAGGCGGCATCGAGGCCGTGTTTACCGCACTGGCCCTCCGCGACCAGTTCGCGCCGCCCACCATCCACTACGAGCAGCCCGACCCGGAGTGCGATTTGGACTATGTGCCGAATGTGGGCCGTGAGATGAAGATGGAGTACGCTCTGAGCAACAGCCTGGGCTTCGGCGGACACAACGCCTGCCTGGCCTTCAAGAAGTGGGAGGGCTGAGAGCGATGGCAGAACCCCGCACCGTGCGTGAAAACGCAAACAGCCTGACCAGCGAGGACATCGCGGCCATCCTGCCCCACCGGTATCCCTTCGCCCTCGTGGACCGCATTCTGGACTACGAGCCGGGTCAGTGGGCCATTGGCCGCAAGTGCGTCACCCGCAACGAAGAATTCTTCTGCGGCCACTTCCCGGGCCAGCCGGTCATGCCCGGCGTCCTGATTCTCGAAGCACTGGCCCAGACCGGCGCTGTCGCGGCCCTGAGCCTGCCTGAGAACAAAGGCAAGCTGGCCCTCTTCGGCGGCATCAAGAACGCCCGCTTCCGCAAGCAGGTTACCCCCGGCGATGTGCTCACCCTTCACTGTGAGCTGGTCGAGCAGCGCGGCCCGGTGGGCATCGGCAAAGCGTCCGCCTATGTGGACGGCAAGTGCGCCGCCACCGCAGAGCTGACCTTCGTATTAACGTAAAAAAGCAAAAAACAGAGAGGATAGTCATTCCTGAACTATCCTCTCTGTTTTTATGCTTTTTATTTTGATTTGGTGGCATACGTCACATCCAGCACCGGGCCGAAGGGGTCGAAGACGAGGCCCTCGATGCCGTTGGCCACCAGCAGCCGCTTCTGCTGGGTGAAGAGCGGCACGGCAACAGCCTGTTCGAGGAGCTGGCGCTCACAGGCGGCCAGCAGAGAGCAGCGGGTGCTGCCGGTGGCTGTGGCGCTGGCCGAGAGCTGGGTGGTGTAAAGGGCGTCGCTGTAGCCGGTCAGCCCGCCGCCGGTGGGGGAGAACTGGGCCAGCGCGGTGTAGACACTGCCGCCCTCGGCCTGCACGGGGGCGAGGGCGATGGTGTAGCTGCCGTTTTCGAGCCGCTTCTGGAACTCTTCCGGCTCCACCTCTTCCACCGAGAAGAAGAGCGAAAATTCCTTCTGCCATGCGCTGTTGATGAGCTCGGCGGTGTCACTGAGGCCGCTGCCGGAAGGCAGCAGCAGGGAGACGCGGCCAAAGTCGGAGGGGGAGACGCCGCCGTCGCGGGCGGCGATGTAAAGTGCGCGGGGGTCGCCGAAGGCCGGGCGGACATCGCCCGCCGTCTGCCGGTAGTCGATGCCGTCCACAGTCAGGCCGTCGGGGATGAGGCCCTTTGCCTCCGCGAACAGCCCGCCGCCAGGGACTTCCACTGCCGAAGCGGCTACACTGCCCAGTGCCTGCCGAAGCTCAGTGGAAGCAAAGATGGAGTCGCAGTTGAAGAGCAGCGCCCATGTGGTGTCGGAGTAGGACACGCTCTGCAGCGAGGTGGGGGTGCCGCTGTCGTCGAGGGCGGCGGTGCATTTTTCGTTATTGATGAGCTCTTCGGCGAACTGGCCGGAACTCGTGGTGTTCTCCACGAGGCGCAGACTGTCGATTTGGCTCCCCGAAGCCGCCCGGCGGAGGAAAAGGCCGCTGGACGTCCAGTTATAAAGGTAAAAGTGTCCGCTGGAAAGGGTGGAGGCGCTGGTCAGACCGTAGGTGCCTCGGGTGCTGTCAAAAAACGCTTCGTCGCAGGGCATCGCGCCGGGCAGCGTCAGCTTGGAGAGGAACGTCTCGTCGGGCGAGGAGAGTCGGAACACCAGTTTCAGCGGCTCCGCAGCGGTGACGCCCAGCGCGCTGGCGGGCTTCTGACCGGCCAGAACGGCGGCGCTGTTCTCGAGGGCAGAGAACTCCACGGCGTAGGGGGAGTTGGTGCCGGGGAGGAACATCCGCTGGAACGCGAAGACGAAGTCCTCGGCGGTGATGGCGTAGTCGGAGGGATCTCCCTTCGAGGCGGTATAGGTCAGGCCGTCCTTCAAATAGAATGTATAGGTGAGCCGGTCGGCAGATACCTCCCACCGCTCACACAATTCCGGCGCGAGGCTGCCGTCCGATGTGCGGCGGACGAGGCCGCTGTAGAGGTTCTCGCAGGCGATGATGTCCGAGGCGCTGGACGCCACCTGCGGGTCGAGGTTCGCAGGGATGGAGTCCACGAACCAGGTAAAGCTGTTGGAGCCGGAGCCGCAGGCGGTCAGGCTCAGAACGAAAAACGCAGCCAGCAGGGCCGCGACAAAGCGAAGCTGTTTCAAGAGATGCATCCTTTCGGGCCGGTGCGGCCCTGTTTGTCTCAGAAAGTGATAAGAAATACGAAAACTACACCCGGACAGGCGCAGGAAAATTTTGGTGTTGAGCCGGCGCAATGCTGTTGATGCTGCGCCAAAAATCGAAATCGCTATAAGTGTAACAGAAACAGGCAGAAAAGACAATCGACATTTTGTTGATTTGAGTGGACATTTTGAGCCACGGTTTGTGTTTTTCCGTTGCCAATCGGAAACAAATGGTCTATAATGGAGGACGGCAATGCATTTTCTCCTGCGGCTGTGTGCGGCGGGGGTGCTATGGTAATATACATTTATAGAGGAGGTCCTTTTTTATGCAGAAGGAACAGCAGGAGCTTGCAAACCTCATCAAGGGCAAAAAGGTTGCCTTTATCGGCGCGGGCGTCAGCCATAAGACGCTCATCAAGGAGTTCGTGGAGCTGGGTGCGCACGTCACCCTCTGCGACCAGAAAAAGAGCGTGGAAGATTTCGGCGACTACGCCGCCACCATCAAGGAGCTGGGCATCGATCTGAGCCTCGGCGAGAATTACCTCGACGGTTTCAAGGGGCAGGACATCATCATGCGCACCCCGGGCTTCGTGGGCTATTTCGAGAAGCCTTTGCAGGATGCCATGGCCGCCGGCACCATGGTCACCAGCGAGGTGGAGCTGTTCTTCCAGTTCTGCCCCTGCGAGATCGTGGCCGTGACCGGTTCTGACGGCAAGACCACCACCACCACCCTTATCTCCAAGTTCTACGAGGCCGCAGGCCGCAGGGTGCATCTGGGCGGCAACATCGGCGCAGCCTTGCTGCCCATGCTGCCCGAGGTGAGCCCCGACGACGTGGCCGTGGTGGAGCTGTCCAGCTTCCAGCTCATCAGTATGCACCAGAGCCCCAACATCGCCGTCGTCACCAACGTGACCCCCAACCACCTCGACCACCACAAGGATATGCAGGAGTACATCGACGCTAAGCGGAATATCCTGCTCTACCAGAAGCAGCCCTGCCGCGCTGTCCTCGGCTATGAGAACGAGATCAGCCGCTCCATGCAGAAGGACTGCAAGGGCAAGCAGGTCTGGTTCACCCGCCTGCACGAGACGGACAACGGCGCGTTCCTGCGGGAGGACGGGATGCTCTGCATGGCAGAGAACGGCGTCGTGACTCCCTTCCTCGCACAGAAGGACGTGAAGCTGCGGGGCCTGCACAACATTGAGAACCTGCTGGCCGCTGCCGCCGCCGTCTGGGGCGAGGTGCCTGTGGAAGCCATCCAGCTGGTGGGCAGTAATTTCACCGGCGTGGAGCACCGCATCGAGCCGGTGCGCGTGCTGGACGGCGTCACTTATTATAATGACTCCATCGGCACCAGCCCCACCCGCACTATCGCCGGTCTGCGCAGCTTCGACCAGAAGGTCATCCTCATCGCAGGCGGCTACGACAAGCACATCCCCTACGAGCCGCTGGCCCCTGAGATCACGGCTCATGTCAAGAACCTCGTGCTGATGGGTGCTACCGGCCCCCGCATCGAGAAGGCCGTGCGCGAAGACCCGAACTTCAACGAGGCCGAGCTGCCCATCCAGCACGCCGACAACATGCAGCACGCTGTGGAGCTGGCCCGCGCCTGCGCAAAGCCCGGTGACATCATCATTCTCTCGCCGGCCAGTGCTTCTTTCGACCTCTACCCGAACTTTGAAGTGCGTGGCCGCGAGTTCAAGAGCATCGTCAACGCGCTGAAGTGATCGCCCAAATCAAAACGCCCCGCCAGAAGCAGCGCTTTTTGAACGCCTGCCGGGGCAAGCTCTGTCTCGGGGCGACCATGCCGCTGGCGTTCGCCCTCTTCGGTAAGAGCCAGCCGGGCCGCTTTTTCGCCGGGCCGACGCTGGCGCTGGATGTCGGCGGCAGCACCGCGTGGCTGGCGGGTCACGCCAACCCCGAGGAGCTGGCGGGCTTTCTGGCTTTCTGCGGCTGTGAGGCCGTGGTGCTGGATGAAGCCGAGTGTCCGCCGCCCACCGGTTGGAAGCGGGCAAAGACACACAGCGTCTTCGGCCTTGCGCCGGGGCGTCAGCTGCCCTTGCCTGAGGCAGACGCTGCCCTCTGGCAGAGTCTTGCCAAAAACACAGAACCTGCCGCCGGAAAAGCAGCGGATCTGCTCTTCCCTGACAGGCCATCAAAACGGGACGACTTTTACTCTGAGCTCTGCTCCAAGCGCAGCCGGGGCCTTGCCCGGGTCTGGACGCTGGAACGGGAAGGGAACATCATCTGTACGGTGGGAGCCTACGCGCTGGCAAATGGTCAGGCATACATGGCCTGCGGCGAGACCGTGGAAGCTCTGCGGGGCAAAGGCGTCGGCGGGCGGCTCATCGTCGAGATGGCGAATGCCCTCGCCGCCGAAGGCTGGATGCCTGTCTTCCTGTGCAGCCCCGAGCGGGTACATTTCTATACCCGGCTGGGCTTTGAGAAGATGGGGGAGTATGCACGATATGAAGTACAATAACAATTAAGGATTCATTATAATGTCAATGTTAAATCACTTTTTCGATTATAAACCCGAAGTTCTGGCGCTGGATGAAAAAGCCCTCGAGCTCTGCCAGCCCTACTTCAAGCAGATGGAGGACATCCGCGACTACAACCAGCTCAAGATGCTGAAAGCCTTTGCGGACACCCAGATGTCCTCCACCGATATGCTGGGTACCACCGGCTACGGCCTGTGGGACACCGGCCGCGCCAAGCTCGAGCAGATCTTTGCCGAGGTGATGGGCGCCGAAGATGCACTGGTGCGCAGCCAGTTCCAGAGCGGCACCCACACGCTGGCCGTGGCTCTTTTTGGCCTGCTGCGGGCAGGCGATACCCTGCTGGCTGCCACGGGCCGTCCGTATGACACGCTGGAAGGCGTCATCGGTCTGGATGGCAAGGGCAAAGGCACCGGAACCCTGATGGATTACGGCATCAAGTACGACGAGGCCCCGCTGAAGGCCGACTTTACCCCGGACTATGAGCTCATCGCCCAGAAAGCCCCGGGCGCGAAGGTCTGCCACATCCAGCGCAGCCGCGGCTACCTGCAGCGCAACGCCTTCGACCTCGATACCATCCGCAAGGTCGCCGACACCGCACGTGCCGCCAACCCCGACATCATCATCTTTGTGGACAACTGCTACGGCGAGTTCACCCAGAAGGAAGAACCCTGCCAGGCAGGTGCCGACCTCGTGGTGGGCAGCCTCATTAAGAACCCCGGCGGCGGCATTGCCCCCACCGGCGGCTATATCGCAGGCCGAAAAGACCTCGTGGAGCTCTGCGCCTACCGCCTGAACGCCCCCGGCCTCGGCAAGGAGCTGGGCTGCACCCTCGAGACGCCCCGCGATATGTATCTGGGCTTCTACTATGCCCCCGGCGTGGTCTGCGAGGCTATCAAGACGGCCATCTACGCCCAGTGCCTGCTGGAACTGGTGGGCAAAAAGCCCATCCCTCGCTACTGCGAGGCCCACAACGACATCGTCACCTGCTTTGATGCTGGTACGGCGGACGCCCTCATCGGCTTCTGCCGGGGAGTTCAGGCCGCAAGCCCCGTGGACAGCTATGCCGCCCCGGAACCTTCTCCGGAACCGGGCTACACCGACGAAGTTATCATGGCCAGCGGCAGCTTTACCCAGGGCAGCACCATCGAGCTTTCCTGCGACGGCCCGCTGCGTGAGCCGTATACCTGCTACCTGCAGGGCGGCCTGAACTTCGCCGCCAGCCGCGCAGGCGTCCTGCTGGCTGTGCAGAATGCGTATTTTAAGGACTGAACCTCTCAGTCACCTTCGGTGACAACTCCCCTCTCGAGGGGAGTCTAAGATGAAAAGGATCAAAAAATGCCACGATTAAGCGACCGCGTCGGCACCTTTACCGACTCCGTCATCCGCCGGATGACCCGCATCAACAACCAATACGATTCCATCAACCTGTCGCAGGGCTTCCCTGATTTCGACCCGCCGAAGGAGCTGACCGACGCGCTGGCCAAAGCCGCCCACGACGGCCCCCATCAGTACGCCGTGACCTTCGGTGCGCAGAACTTCCGGGAGGCGCTGGCGAAAAAGACCAGCCCGGCGCTCCACCACGAGGTGGACCCCAACACGGAAATCTGCGTCACCTGCGGCGGCACCGAGGCCATGATGGCCGCCATGATGACCATCTGCAACCCCGGCGACAAGGTGATGGTCTTTTCGCCGTTTTACGAGAACTACGGCGCAGACGCCATCCTCTCGGGGGCTGAACCCATCTACATCCCGTTAGTGCCGCCGGAGTATGAGTTCGATTTGAGCCTCATCGAGAAGGGCTTTGCCGAGGGTGCCAAGGCGCTTATCCTCTGCAACCCCTCCAACCCCTGCGGCAAGGTCTTCCGCCGCGACGAGCTGGAAGCCATCGCCAGGCTTGCCATCAAGTATGACGCTTTTGTGGTGACGGATGAGGTGTACGAGCACATCGTCTACGCCCCGGCAGAGCACATCTGCATGGCCAGCCTGCCCGGTATGTTCGAGCACACCATCACCTGCAACTCCCTCTCCAAGACCTACTCCATCACCGGCTGGCGTCTGGGCTACCTCATCGGCCCGGCCTACGTCATCGAGGGCGCCCGCAAGGTGCATGATTTCCTGACTGTCGGTGCAGCCGCACCCCTGCAGGAGGCCGCCGTCGCCGGTCTGACCATGCCCGCAAGCTACTATGAAGGTCTGCGCGCTCTTTACACCGAGAAGCGCGACCACTTCCTTGCCGGGCTGGATGCCATCGGTCTCAAGCACAACGTCCCGCAGGGTACTTATTTTGTCATGATAGACATTTCGGATTTCCTCTCCCTGCCCCAGTTCAAGGGCTGGACCGACCTGGAATTCTGTGAGTGGATGATAAAGAACATCGGTGTGGCGGCTGTCCCTGGTTCGAGCTTCTTCAAAGAGCCGGTCAACCACCTCATCCGGATGCATTTTGCCCGCGGCACCGACGTGCTGGACGAGGCTGTGCATCGTCTGGCAAAGCTGACGGAGCTGCTGAAATATAGCAGTTTGCGTTTTTAATGCACAAGCAACAGCCGCAAACTGCATATCGCAAAGATGCAGTTTTGACCGGCACTATTTTTGAAAATTGCGATAAGAAAGAGGACATCATGCGATTTTTTTGCGTGATGTCCTCTTTCTCTATCGAGAGATAGATCTTATCAGCGGCCTTGCCCTCTCAGTCTGTAAGTAAGGGGAGCCGCAGCGTGAAAATGCTGCCCTTGCCGACTTCACTTTGCAATGTGATCTCGCCGTGGTGGAGGTGGGCCAGCTCCTGCGCGATGGTCAGGCCGAGGCCGGTGGAGTCGTGCTTTTTGTCAGCGGTGGTATGGAAGTATCGGTCAAAGACAGCGCTCTGGTCTTCCGGTGCGATGCCGCAGCCGGTGTCCTGTACGCTGACGCAGGCCGTTTCGCCCTCGGCGCGGCAGTCCACATGGATGCTGCCCCCGGCGGGAGTATAGTGGATGGCGTTGGTGACAAGGTTCTGGATAATTTGCTGCAACCGCACGCTGTCGCCCCAGACAGGCAGAGGCGTGTCGGCGCTGACATGGAGTTCGACGCCCTTCTGGTCGGCCTCGCTCCGGCAGGCGGCGCAGACGGCGGCGGCTTCTTCGTTGAGGGCGGCGCGGTCTTCGTTGAGCAGAATCTGCTTCTGCTCGAGCTTTGCCGCGAGGAAGAGGTCTTCCGTCAGCCGCCGCAGGAATTCAATGCGCTGACGCAGAGCCGGAAGTAGGGCCGGAAGGGCCTCGGGGGCCGATTCCAGTGTTTCCAGCCCGCCGCTGACGGCGAAGAGAGGGCTGCGCAGGTCGTGGAAGATGTTGAGCATCATGCTCTTGCGGGCCTCGGTCTCGGCGGTCAGCTCTTTTGTCCGCTCTGCCACCCGGGCGTCCAGCTCCCGGGCCAGCTGCTCGGTGCGGTCGAAGAGAAGAGCAAACCTCCGGCAGACGAACACCATGCAGCCGATGGCAAAGGGAAGGTCGTAGAGGCGGGCGCAGCGCAGCAGGTAGAAGGGGACAGACTCCACAAAAAGCACGCTGTCCAGCCCGGGCATTAGCGCCCAGACCCGGAAGCCGGTGGTGACAGCACCGGGCAGGAGCATCAGAGCGGCACCCTCATAGTCTGCGTTCACGGCGGCCATTAAGTAATAAAGGCAGAGGCACATGCCCGCTACCAACATCCCGACCCGCAGCGGGGGATAGCTGCTCGTGGACAGCGCAAAGAAGACGACGCATCCGGCGGCAAGCGCAAGGAGCCCCCGCCCGGAGCGGGGCAGTTTTACCCCCAGCAGCCCTGCCGCCAGCAGTGCCGAGGCCAGCACAGTGAGGGAGAAGAAGGAGCGGAGGATGCGCTGGAGCAGACGGTTTCGGATGGCCGGGAAGAAGAAGACCATCAGCGCCCAGGCGCTCATAATGACGAGGTAGAGCAGGAAGTACCCCAGCTCCGGCAGGTGCTTATAGTGGTAGAGCGCCAGCAGCACCATCCCCATGGTCACAAAGGCCGTCAGAGCGATGAGCTGAGTCATGGTGCGGAAGCGGAATGCCCGGGAGGCGAAGGCGGAAGTCATCAGCCATGTCTGGGGGCTGCGGCCACAGGTGAACACCAGCTCCACCGTCTCGCCGGGCGTGACGTCCAGTGCATACAGCTCCCCCGAGCGCTCGAGGCTGGTGAGGCTCTCAGGGGCCAGCGGTACCGCTGTGTTGGTGACGCAGAGGGTGAGGGACGGGATGTCTTCTCCCACCGTGAAAGTAAAGTGCCACTGGCCGGGGGCTTCCTGCCGCCAGCCGTCCAGTGCAATGCCCTGGGCGGCGTGCTGGGCTGTGAGCACACTGCCGCTGTGCAGATGCTCGAACTGTGCGTTGCCCCAGATACCGACCAGCACGATAAAGGCCGTAAGCAGGGCGGAGAAAATCAGAATGGGCCATTTTTGCTTCATGGCGATGCCTCCCCTTGTAGATGTGCAAAAAATAAGGTATACTATAGTATATCAAATCGTGCGAAAAAAGGGGAGGGCTGACAGGATGATCCGCGTATTGTTGGTGGAAGATGACCCCGTGATCCGCGACACCACATGCTATTTTCTGAAAAGTCAGCAGAATTTTGAGGTGGTCTGTGCAGAGACGGGCGGCGACGCTTTGAGCCATGCGCGGGAAAAGTTCGATGTCATCCTGATGGACATCCTTCTCCCGGACACCAACGGCGTAGACCTCTGCCAGCGTCTGCGCAGCTGGCACCACTGCCCCATCATCTTCACATCCTGTCTGGACGATACCGACACCATCGTCCGCGCGCTGGAAATGGGCGGCGACGACTTTCTGGCAAAGCCCTATAATAACAAGATCCTGCTGGCCCGCATCATGGCCAACATCCGCCGGGTGCAGATGGACGGCGCAGAGCCCAGCGTCAACGGCTACCACTGCGCGGCCTTCACGCTGGATGCCAACAGCCACAGCGTGGAGAAGGATGGCCGCAGCGTCCATCTGGCCGACATGGAATATCGCATCCTCACCCTCTTCGTCCGCTACCCGAACACCTTCTTCACAGCCAACGAGCTCTACCAGAAGATATGGGGCAAGGAAAGCCTCGGCGATGTGCGGACGGTGCAGGTACATATCCACAACCTCCGCAGCAAGATAGAGCCCGACCCGGCAAAGCCCGTCTACTTAAAAAATGTCTGGGGCAAGGGTTATGTCTTCCAGCCGGACGGCGGCAAGGTTTAAGAATCGTTTTGATGAGAGCACCGACTTCTTAAGGAAACTTAAGCAGTCGGTGCTTTTTTTGGACTTGTTAAGCAAATAATTAACGAGAATGTCCAGAATTGAACTAAGAAATGGCTAGGATGTTTAAGGATTCTTAAAAGACAGACCCTTGAATTTGTGTTAAATTATTATCGAACGATGTGGGCGGCAGTGCAAGAAGGTCTGCCGCTGCACGGAGCTATGAGAAAGAATAGAGAAGAAGAAAAAGACACGAAGAAAGGAACCACGCAAAATGAACAAGATCTCCCGTAAAGGTTTTCTGAAGATCGCTGCCGCAGCTGCCATGTCTGGTGTGACTGCCGGTGCTCTGGCTGCCTGTAATGCTGCCAGCTCTTCCACCGCCGCACCTGCTGCTTCCGGTGCAGCCGGTACCTACATCCCCGGCACCTATGAGGGTACTGCTGAGGGCATCTCTTCTACCGTCAAGGTCACCATGACCTTCTCCGACAGCGCTGTGACCGACGTTGTGGTCGATACCTCCGGCGAGACCGCTTCTTACGGCGCTGCTGCTGCCGACCAGCTGCGTGAGCAGCTGATGGCTGCAGGCTCTGCTGAGATCGACGGCGTTTCCGGTTCCACCATCACTTCCGACGCTGTTATGAAGGCAGCCAAGAGCTGTTACGCTCAGGCCAAGGGCGAGGCTACTGTGACCTCCGTCCAGCTGCCCACCGGTGACGAAAACGATTGGCTGGGCAAGGAGCCTGACATCGACGAGGCTGCCATCACCGAGACCGTGGACACCGACATCCTCATCGTGGGTGCAGGCAACGGCGGTATATTCGCTGCCGCCTATGCTGCCGCCAACGGCCTGAACTTCCGCGTCATCGAGCAGAACGGCAACGTGCAGGATACCCGTCACTGGGTCGGCGCTGTGGACGGCTTCGGCGCACAGGCACAGGGCATCAAGATGGACCGTGCCAAGCTGCTGAGCGAGATCTCCCGCTACGCTTCCGGCAAGTGCGACCAGCGCGTTGTCAAGACCTGGATCAACGAGTCCGGGGAGATGATCGAGTTCATCCGCTCCATCATGGAAGACAAGTACGGTGTCAAGATGGTCTACACCTACGGCGATGAGGCTAAGTGGCCTGCCGAGAACGCCGAGCACAACACCGACTATATGTACCCCGAGATCGAGTACACCTATGACCGCAGCTCCGGCGCAGCCCGCAACGAGCTGCTGCTGCAGTACATTCAGGAGCTGGGCTACGATGTGGACTTCAAGACCTCTCTGGCAAAGCTGGAGAAAGACTCCACTGGCCGCATCACCGGCATCATCGCCCAGAGCACCGAGGATGACCACTTCATCCGCTACAACGCCAACAAGGGCGTTCTGCTGGCCTGCGGCGGCTTCCCCGGCAACCCCTACATGATGGAGCAGCTGGACCCGCTGGGTACCTCCGTCACCACTGCCTGCTCTTACTCTCCGGCCGATAAGGGCTACGGCATCCGTGCCGCTGTCTGGGCCGGTGCAAACCTCGACAAGGAAGCTGCTCCCATGCTGTTCGACCGCGGCATCGTGGCTCCCGGCGTGGACGGCGGTTATGTGGCAAGCGACTCCGCTTTTGGCGGCAAGGCCTTCCCCGGCCCCATCCGCCAGTACAACCCCGGCACTCAGCCTTTCCTGAAGGTCAACCGCAACGGTGAGCGCTTCGCCAACGAGAGCAGCCCCTACAACGACATCGTCTACGCTGCTGCTCATCAGCCGGGCCGTGTCTACGCACAGATCTGCGACGCAAACATTCTGGAGGACGCAAAGCGCTTCCACACCATCGGCTGCTCTGCCCAGACCCGTAATGCCGGCGCAGAGTATATCCAGAAGCAGATGGACAATGCAGAGAAGGAGGGCGTCTTCTTCAAGGCCGACACCATCGAGGAGCTGGCCGACAAGCTGGGCTTCACCGGCGAGGCCAAGGACACCTTCCTTGCTACCGTTGAGCGTTACAACGAGCTGTACGACAAGCAGAACGACGAGGATTTCGGCAAGCCCGCTTATCGTCTGAGCGCCATCCGCACCGCTCCCTTCTACGGCTGCTGGCTGGGTGCCTCCCTGTTGTGTACCGAGCAGGGCATTGCCATCAACGACAAGGGTCAGGCTCTGGACAACGACAACAAGCCGATGCCAGGCCTGTATGTCACCGGCGATATGTCCGGCTCCTTCTTCGCCAACAACTATCCCTGCCTGATGGCAGGCGTGGCTATGGGCCGCACCCTGACCTACGCCATCAAGGCAATCAAGCAGATGGGCGGTCTGGAATAAGTTATCCCTCAGTGGTACCTGAGCGCATAAGATAAAAAGACACCGCAGAAGTGTGAAAGCTTCTGCGGTGTCTTTCTTTGTCGAAAACCCTCTATACACAAAACCACAAATGGCGAAAAAATCTTAAAAACAGGCTCAGCACACGGCCCGATGGACGGGCAGCGGCTCCACGATGTCGGGATGGATGCCCTCACGGTAGTCGAGGTCGCCCTGGTCGAGGCCGCGCAGCAGCACTTCGGCGGTGGCGATGTTGGTAGAAATCGGCACACTGTGCATATCGCACAGCCGCAGCAGGTTCTGCTCGCTGCTGCCGTTCTCGGCCTTGAGCGGGTCGCGGAAGAAGAGCACGAGGTCTACTTCGTCGCAGGCCACCCGGGCCGAGATCTGCTGGATACCGCCCAGCTTCCCGGAGAGGTAGCAGTGTACGGGCAGGCCGGTGGCCTGCGTCAGCATCCGACCGGTGGTGCCGGTGGCAATGACTGTGTTGCGGGATAGGATGCCGCTGTAAGCTGTGCAGAACTGCAACGCCAGCTCTTTGCGGGAATCATGTGCAAGAATAGCAATCGTCATAACGCTCTCTCCTTCATTCCAAGTATAGTGTTGTGAGTGGGCGGATATGCTCGGAAGAGTGTTCTCCGCAGTAAAACGGTCTGAAAAGTTGAAGTCTTGCGGAGAACAATTCTCGATAAACAGACTAAACCAGTGCGATTGTGTTGAATCACACCCTCATTTTAAATTTAACCCGCAGAAGGCCCGTATGTCAAGAGGTTTGTTGTGATTTTTGCAAGATAAAATGGCAAAAGTATGACTATGGCTTTGTGGAGAATGGAGAAAATTTGGATACAAGGAATTATTCTCGGATGTATTTGCAAAACTTTTTCAACCAAAAGTGTGCTTGAGAAAAAAACGGTCCATCTCGATGAAACAAAAATACAGGCTGAGGCATTCAGCCCCGGCCTGTGGAGAAAATTTTTACCGAAAGGGTGATGTATCCCGGGAAAACCCGAAAATTACCGGGTCTGACCGTTGCCGTGGATGATGTACTTGTAGCTGCACAGCTCGCCGAGGCCCATGGGTCCCCGGGCGTGGAGCTTCTGGGTGGAGATGCCCATCTCACAGCCTAGGCCGAACTCTCCGCCGTCGGTGAAGCGGGTGGAGCAGTTGACGTAGACGGCGGCACTGTCCACTGCCGCCGTGAAGAGGGCAGCGTGGGCGTCAGTCCGGGTCAGGATGGCTTCGCTGTGGCCGGTGGAGTGAGCCGCGATGTGGGCGATGGCTTCCTCCACGCTGTCCACGATTTTCACCGCAAGGATGTAGTCGAGGAACTCCGTGTCGAAGTCCTTCGGCCCGGCGGGGGTGCCGGGGATGAGGGCGGCAGCGCGCTCGTCCAGCCGCAGTTCCACCGGGTGCAGACCCTTGGCGGTGCGGTCGGGGCCGAGGCGCTGGGCCAGCTTCGGCAGGAATTCGCTCGCAATGGCGCTGTGGACGAGGCAGACTTCCTCGGCGTTGCAGACGCTGGGGCGGCTGGCCTTGGCGTTCTCGATGATGTCCAGCGCCTTGGTCTGGTCGGCGGTGTCGTCCACGAAGATGTGGCAGATACCGGTGCCGGTCTGGATGCAGGGGACTTTCGCGTTCTCGACGCAGGCACGGATGAGTCCGGCCCCGCCGCGCGGGATGAGCAGGTCCACATAGCCGACGGCGGTCATCAGGGCGTTGGCTGAGGCATGGGTGGTGTCCTCAATGAGGCAGACTGCTGTTTCAGGCAGACCGTTTGCCCGCAGGCCCTGCCGCAGGGTGGTCACGATGGCGTTGGCCGAGCGCCACGCCTCTTTGCCGCAGCGGAGGATGCAGGCATTGCCGCTCTTGATGGCGAGGGCGGCAGCGTCGCTGGTGACGTTGGGGCGGCTCTCGTAGATGATGGCGATGACGCCCATCGGCACGGCGGTCTTCTCGATGACGAGGCCATTGGGACGCTCGATGCGGCTCAGCACCCGGCCCACCGGGTCGGGCAGGGCGGCAACGTCCCGGATGCCCTTGGCCATGGCCTCGATGCGCTGGGGCGTCAGGGCGAGGCGGTCCAGCATGACGTCGCTGATGTGCCCCTTGGCGGCGGCCATGTCCTCGGCGTTGGCGGCGAGGGTGGCGTCCATGGATTCCGGTGCGCAGAGGGCATCAGCCATCCCGAGAAGGGCAGAATCACGGGTGCCGCTGTCCGAAAGGGCAACGGAAGTCTTGGCCCCGCGGGCGGCTTCCAGAATTTCCTGTGTGGTCATGTTATGCCTCCTGTCTGTGGGCCGCAAAGCGGGTGCCTGCGGCACGGCCCTCGGCGATGTCATAGAGCAGCTCGGGGTGGGCGCCGTTCGCGATGACCATGTCAGCTCCGCTGGAGGTCACCATCCGGGCGGCCC
The DNA here is from genome assembly GCF_040094125.1 of Faecalibacterium longum. Taxonomy (NCBI): domain Bacteria; kingdom Bacillati; phylum Bacillota; class Clostridia; order Eubacteriales; family Oscillospiraceae; genus Faecalibacterium; species Faecalibacterium longum. The sequence continues at coordinate 14,687 of NZ_JBBNIH010000082.1, read as the reverse complement.
GGAGTTTGGTGGACATTCCGCCGGTACCCAGCGCCGAGCCGGCTCCGTCGGCCAGCGCCATCACCTCGGGCGTGATGTCCTCCACCAGCGGGATGAGCTTTGCGTCCGGGTGGGTGTGGGGGTTGGCAGTGTAGAGACCGTCGATGTCGCTCAGCAGCACCAGCAGATCAGCTTTGATGCAGCAGGTGACGATGGCGGCGAGGGTGTCATTGTCGCCGATGGAGGTGATCTCGTCGGTGGCGACGGTGTCGTTCTCGTTGATGATGGGCAGTGCGCCCAGCTCCAGCAGACGGGTGAGGGTGTTCTGGATGTTCTCACGGCGGCTGGCGTGCTCGATGTCCACGCCGGTGAGCAAAATCTGCGCCACCGTGTGGTCGTAGGCGCTGAACAGCCGGTCGTAGGTGTACATCAGCTCACACTGACCCACGGCGGCACAAGCCTGCTTGGAGGACATATCGGTAGGGCGGGCGGAAAGCGACAGCTTGCCCACACCCATGCCGATAGCACCCGACGACACGAGGATGACCTCATGTCCGGCGTTCTTCAAATCGCTGAGCACTTTCACCAGCTCTTCGGTGTGGCGGATGTTCAGCCGCCCGGTGGAGTGGGCCAGTGTGGAGGTGCCGACTTTGACTACGATGCGCATAGATCAACCCTTCCCCATCTCTTTTGTCTTGTTGTAGGAGGCGATGACGGCGTCCATCACCGCGCCCCGCAGGCCCTTTTCTTCCAGCACCCGCACGCCCTGGATGGTGCTGCCGCCGGGGCTGCACACGGCGTCCTTGAGTGCGCCGGGGTGTTGGCCGCTCTCAAGCACCAGCTTTGCGCTGCCCAGGACCATCTGGGCGGCGTACTCCTGCGCCTTGGCACGGGGCAGGCCGCAGGCCACGCCGCCGTCGGCCAGCGCCTCGATGAACTGGTACACCCAGGCCGGGCCGCAGCCGGACACGCAGCTGGCCGCGTCGATGAGGCTTTCCGGCACAGCATCCAGCCGCCCGGCGGGGGCCATCAATTTCAGGAACTCGGCCTCTTCCTCAGCGGTGACATTGGAGGTGCAGTACTGTATCATACCGGCCCCCACCGAAGCGGGCGTGTTGGGCATGATGCGGATGACGGGGCAGTCGCTGCCCGCCATCTCCTGAATGCGGGCGATGGACAGGCCCGCCGCCATGCTGCACAGCACGAAGCGGCTGGGCCGTTCGGCCAGCGTGAAGCGGAGCGGTGCCAGCAGCTCCTCCATCATCTGGGGTTTGACGGCTAAGAAGATGAGGTCGCAGCGGCCTGCCACCTCGTCGTTGATGGTGGTGTTGCAGCCCAGCTCAGCGGCCAGAGCCTCTGCCTTGGCGGCGGTGCGGTTGGCCAGCCAGACGTTCTGCGGGTCTGCCGCCTTGCAGACGGCCCGGGCGATGGCTCCGCCCATGTTGCCGCAGCCTAAGAAACCGATGGTATTCAGCATAAGAAAAACCTCTTTCCCAATCAAAAGAACAGGGGAGATTCCCCCCCTCTGTGTCTCCATTGTAAGCAGGGCCGGGGGAGAAATCAAGAGGAAAGCCGGAAAATGTCAAAGCTTTTCGGAAAGCTCCTGATAGACGCGCTGCGGCGGCGCAGGTTTTTTTGCTATCCAAATCTTAAGAAAACATAAAAAGTTCATGAAAAAGTCGAAAAAGGTGCTTGCACCTGCACGGGCGGATGAGGTATCATAATAGATAGAAGTTGGGAAACTCCGCACAGAACGGGGCAAACGCGAAAGGATGGGCATTCTCGTGGCACAGACGACAAAACGCGCGCTGGAAGCATCGCTCAAAAAGCTGCTGCTCCGCAAGCCGCTGAATAAGATAACGATAAACGACATTACCGAGGACTGCGGCGTGAACCGCATGACCTTTTACTACCATTTCAAGGATATTTACGATTTGGTGGACTGGATCCTGGTGGAGGATGCCGCCGAGGCGCTGGAGGGCCGCCAAAACTTTGAAACCTGGAGCGAGGCGCTTCTGGACGCCTTGCAGCGCATCCAGGACAACCGGGTGCTGGTGCTCAACGTCTACCGCTCGGTAAGCAGGGAACAGGTGGAGCAGTACCTCTATAAAATGCTTGACCCTCTGCTGCGGATGTTTGTAGAGCGTGAAAACATCCCGGTGCAGGAAGAGGACAAGCAGTTCATCATTGATTTTTATAAGTATGGCTTTGTGGGTATGGTGCTGGAATGGATACGCCGCGATATGAAGACCGAACCGGCCATCATGGCCGAACGGCTCAACATCATGATGCATGGTGATTTGAAGCGGGCGCTGCTGCGCTTCAGCACCGACGGCAGAGCATCAAAAACCGACGACTGATAAAAATCTGAACAAGCAGAGCAGGATGATAGAAAAACTATCACCCTGCTTTTGTTGCTTATAGAACCTTTGTCGGAAAAATGTTAAAGTATTGTCAAAACAAAGGGCTGGCAAAGACCCACACAAGGAGGCAGACTTTTATGAGTATCGCGTTGGAGCCGTTGAGCCATAAGGTACAGCGTACCGCTGTCGGAACGATGGTGGATGTGGCACTGGCTCATGTCAGAAAAGACCGTCAGAAGGCGTTTGCCGAGATGGTGGACGTCGCCAAGCAGTTCTATGGCGACTCGTTCAGCGAGGAGACGTATGAGCACGCCCGCGCAGTACTGACCGATGCGGACAGCAAGTGGTCGAAGCTCATCAACTGTGTGCTCGACCAGACCGCGCCCAGCGTGGCACGCACCACGGCGCTCAACCTTGGCTATGAGGCGTTCTTCCGGGGGACAAAGACCATCCGCGAGAACCGCACAAAGTACCACTGCAACATTCCGTGGCTGATCCTGTTCGACCCCACTTCGGCTTGCAATATGCACTGCGTGGGATGCTGGGCGGGCGAGTACGGCCACAAAAACAACCTCAGCTTTGAGGATATGGACAAAATCATCACCGAGGGCAAGGAGCTGGGGGTCTATCTCTATATGCTCACCGGCGGCGAGCCTCTGGTGCGGAAGGCGGATATTCTCCGTCTGGCAAAAAAGCACAACGATGTGCAGTTTGCGATTTACACGAACTCTACCCTCATCGATGAGCCGTTCTGCGAAGAGGTCGTAAAACTGGGCAATATCGCCTTCATGCTCTCGATCGAGGGAACTCCCTCTACCAATGATGCCCGGCGGGGCGACGGCCACTATGCCGCTGTCATGAATGCGATGGACTTGCTCAAGGCCCACGGGATCCTTTTTGGCACCTCCATCTGCTATACCAGAGACAATCTCGAAGCCGTCACCAGCGACCACTTTATGCGGATGCTCTGCGACAAGGGCGCGCACTTCGGATTCTACTTCCACTATATGCCGGTAGGCAACGAGGCTGCGCCGGAGCTGATGCCCACGCCTGCTCAGCGCAAGTACATGATCGAGCGCATCCGGTATCTCCGCTCAGAAAAGAGCGATATTCCGTTTTATCCGATGGACTTCCAGAACGATGGCGAGTTTGTGGGCGGATGCATCGCAGGCGGACGCAACTATTTTCATATCAATTCGGCGGGCGATGCAGAGCCGTGCGTCTTTATCCATTATTCCAACGCCAACATCCACGACAGCAGCATCCTCGATATTCTCCGCAGCCCGCTCTTCATGGCCTACCACAACGGCCAGCCCTTCAATAAAAACCATCTGCGTCCCTGCCCGATGCTGGAAAACCCCGAGCTTCTGCGCCAGATGGTGCATGACACCGGTGCTCACAGCACCGACTTGCAGTCGCCCGAGAGCGTAGACCATCTCTGCGATAAGTGCGGTGCATATGCTGCCGACTGGCAGCCTGTAGCCGACGAGATCTGGTCGCACGTCACCCTCAGGGAGAGCCGGTACGAGAATTACAAGGACTGGGAACCGGCTCATTCCACTGCTCACGCGAAATGACTTTATCGGTCTTTCAAACATAAAAATGCGCAGAAAAGCCCCCATCTTCACCGGCTGAGGCAGCCGGGAGGATGGGGGCTTTATCTTGTTATTTTATTCTTCGCCGGGATCAATGACGATCTCGGTTTCCGTTCCTTCATCTTCCACAGGCGCGGGAGCCGGGTCGCCGGGATCGCCGAACTCGTCGTGGTAGACGGTCATCTGGTCGAGCTGGCCGTTGCGGCGCAGGCCGTGGAAGACCAGCTTCTTGATGACGTCATAGATGACGGCGAACAGCGGCACGCCCACGATCATGCCCACGAAGCCCCACAGACCGCCGAACAGCAGGATGGAGAAGAGCACCCAGAAGCTCGAAAGGCCGGTGGTGTTGCCCAGGATCTTCGGGCCGATAACATTGCCGTCCAGCTGCTGGAGCACCAGAACGAAGAGTACGAACCAGATGGCCTTGATGGGGCTCTGGATGAGGATGAGCAGCGTTGCAGGCACGGCACCGATGAAGGGACCGAAGAAGGGGATGACGTTGGTGACGCCGATGATGACCGACACCAGCAGTGCGCTCGGGAACTTGAAGATGATGCAGGCGAAGTAGCAGAGCACGCCAATGATGGCGGAGTCCATGATCTTGCCGTTGATGAAGCCGCCGAACATCTTGTCTGCGTAGAGGACTTCCTCCTGGATGAGCTGCGCCCAGTGGGGCTTGACGACGCTGTAGAGGATCATCTTGGCCTGTTTGGCGAACTTTTTGCGGCTGGCCAGCAGGTAAACGGCGACGATAAGGCCGATGAGCAGGTTCTTGAACCAGATCACCACATTCATGACGCCGACGCCCACACCGCTCAGGATGCCTTGTAAATTCTGCAGCGAGGGGAGCAGGGTGGTGCGCAGAGCGGTCAGATTGTCAGCAATGGCATCGTAGGCATCGTTGAAGTAGCCCATCAGTGTCTCATTATCCAAAAAGACTTTCTGTGTGTTCACCCAACGCATGAACCGGGTGATGCTGGTCTGCGCGGTGTAGTAGAGGGAGGTGACGCTTGTGATGAGCTGCGGCACCACCATCATCACGAGGGCGTAGACCACCAGCACACCGAACAGAAGCGTCGCCGCAATGGCAAGCATATTGGCCATGCTGTGGAGCTTTTCGGGGAAGATACGGTGCAGAAAGCCCTCAATGGTGTTGCACACCGGCTTGAGCAGATAGGCAATGACGGCACCATAGATGAAGGGCATCAGGATGCCGGTCACCTTGGAGACCGCGTCGCCGAACCCGTCGAAGCGGTAGATGAAGAAGAAGAACAGGATGCTTAGACTTATCGCACCAAAGCCCGCGAGCATTCCGTAGATATAGGGCTTGATGTGCGGCTTTTTGTCCATCATGTGTGACTCCATTCCTGCCGCAGACGGCAGGAGCCGGTACGGCGATGTTTAGATTTTGTTGCTGCGGCGCCAGATGTGCATCTTCTCGGCCTCTTTGATAAGCTCCTCGCGGAAGTCGGGGTGTGCCACATTGATGAGGGCTTCGGCCTTCTCCCAGGTGGTCAGACCCTTGAGGTTGACGCAGCCGTATTCGGTGCAGAGGTAATGCAGATTGGCGCGGGTATCGGTGATGATGCTGCCGTTTTCCAGCGTGGGACGGATGCGGCTTTCGAGCTGACCGGTCTTCTTATTAAAGAAGGTAGAAGACAGGCAGATGAAGCTCTTGCCACCCTTGGAAAGGTATGCGCCCAGCACGAAGTCCAGCTGGCCGCCTGCACCGGAAATGTGCTTGACGCCGGCGCTCTCCGCATTCACCTGGCCGAACAGGTCGATGTCCACCGCATTGTTGATGGAGATGAAGTTGTCCAGTGCGGAGATGCTGCGGATGTCGTTGGTGTAATCGACGGGAGCAGACATGCACTCGGGGTTGTTGTTGAGGTAGTCGTACATCTTCTGGGTGCCGGCACCGAAGGCGTAGACCTGACGGCCCTTGTCCAGCTGCTTGTGTGCGCCGGTGATCTTGCCGGCCTTGGCGATGTCCACGAAAGCGTCAACGTACATCTCGGTGTGGACGCCCAGGTCCTTCAAATCGCTCTGGGCGATGAGGCTGCCGATGGCGTTGGGCATACCGCCGATGCCCAGCTGCAGGCAGGCACCGTTGGGGATCTGCGGCACGACGAGGTTTGCGACCTTCAAATCGACCTCGGAGGCGGGGCCGGCAGCGGCCATCTGGCCGATGGGCGGATTGTCGCCCTCCACGATGCCGGTGACCTGGGAGATATGGACACAGTTTTCCATACCACCGAGGCAGCGGGGCATATTGGTGTTGACCTCCACGATGATCTTCCTGGCCTTCTCACAGACGGCACCCAGATGGGAAGCGCTGGGGCCGAAGTTGAAGTAGCCGTGCTCGTCCATCGGAGTCACCTGGAAGACGGCGATGTCCAGCGGGTCGGGACTCTCGCGGTAGTAGCGGGGCAGCTCCGAATAGCGGATGGGGGAGTAGAACGAGAAGCCCTGTGCGATGGCTTTGCGCTCAATGCCGCCCATGTGCCAGCTGTTCCAGGTCATGTGGGCAGCGGGGTCGTCGATCTGGAAGATCTCAGTCACCCACATCAGGATGCCGCCGCGGAAATTGACGTTCTCCAGTTCGGGCAGGCGCTTGGCAAGGGCGGCGTCCACGGCCACGGGGGTGTTGACGCACCAGCCGTAATCCACCCAGTCGCCGCTCTTGACCAGAGAAGCAGCCTGCTCGGCAGTCATCTTTTTCTGGGCATACATTTCCATGAAATCCATTATAAACCATCCTCTCCTTTAAGAACATAAAAGAATTGTAAATTTATTATTTACAATTCTACGGGACAAAATCTTAGCCGGAAATTTACCGTTTCTTCCCAGTCCGGACACTGTCTTATCACACCCCGGCGGTATCCTTGGGGTCGGCAGGGCAGAAGCCTCCGGCAGCGGCACACCTGCACAGCTTAGTTATAACATTAACAAACATTATAATCAAGCCCTCTTCCGCGAAAAAATGTCTCGCAGGACAATTTAACTAAATTTCTTAGGTATTTGTGGCGATTGTTTGGTATAGCAAAAACAATTTTTTTCGAAAAAGTACTTGATAAAATTTTGACGATATGGTTTACTAAGGGTGTACCAAGATGATGCGTCCCAGTGCGAAGTTAATTGACTAAAAATTAACGATATTGCGATGGCGATGCGGCCTGGTACTTGAAGCAGGAACTGAAAAGTGCTATCATGGCAACACCAAATGCGCTTTTCCAAAGCGCGCAAATAAAGGAGACCATACCGATGGCAACAGCAGTTTACCCCGGGTCATTTGACCCGGTCACGAAAGGACACCTCGACATCATCAAGCGAGCTGCAAAGATAAACGACCAGCTCATTGTGGCAGTGCTCATCAACAGCGCAAAGAACCCTCTGTTCACCGTAGAAGAACGGGTGGCGCTGCTGCGGGAATGCTGCAAGGACATCCCGAATGTGACGGTGGAGAGCTTCGACGGCCTGACCGTGGAGTTCGCCAAGAAGCGCCACGCTTCGGTGATGGTGCGGGGCCTGCGGGCGGTGACGGATTTCGAAAACGAGATACAGCTCGCCCAGACGAACCACGCACTGATGCCCGGCATCGAGACGATGTTCCTTGCCACCAGCATCAAGTGGAGCTACCTTTCTTCCACCATCGTCAAGGAGGCTGCCCGCTACGGCAGCAACATCTCCAAGTTCGTGACGCCCAACGTAGAGAATGCCATCCACGCCAAAGTGGAGCAGCTCCGGGCGGAAGGAAAAACGCTCTGATACCTTTTATAATGCAGAAAGGCCCTCGGGCTTTTTGATAAATAGTTTTACGAAACCCCGAAACATATAAATTCAGGAGGCTATTAACATGAAGAAAATTGTTATCGCATCTGCTTGCCGTACCGCTATTGGTAAGTTTGGCGGCACCCTGGCAAACGTCCCTGCTGCAGAGCTGGGCTCCATCGTCATCAAGGAGGCCCTGAACCGTGCTAACGTGAAACCCGAGCAGGTCGATCATGTTTACATGGGCTGCGTCATCCAGGCTGGTCTGGGCCAGAACGTCGCTCGTCAGGCTTCCCTGAAGGCTGGCCTGCCCGTCGAGACTCCTGCTGTCACCGTCAATGTGGTCTGCGGCTCCGGCCTGAACTGCGTGAACATGGCTGCTCAGATGATCGAGGCCGGCGATGCTGACATCGTGGTCGCAGGCGGCATGGAGAACATGGACATGGCTCCCTTCGCAATGATGAAGGGCCGCTACGGCTACCGCATGGGCGCTCCCATGGGCAAGAGCGAGATCGTGGATACCATGGTCAACGATGCTCTGTGGGATGCCTGCGGCTTCAACAAGCACATGGGCATGACCGCTGAGAACGTCTGCACCAACGAGACCTATCAGAAGAAGTACGGCTACAGCCCCATCACCCGCGAGATGCTGGATGATTTCGCTTACCACAGCCAGCTGAAGGCTGACAAGGCCATCAAGGACGGCGCTTTCAAGGATGAGATCGTTCCTGTTGTCATCAAGGGCAAGAAGGGCGACACCGTGTTCGATACCGATGAAGGCCCCCGTCTGAGCGCTCCCGAAGTGCTGGCAAAGCTGAAGCCCGCCTTCACCAAGGACGGCATCGTCACCGCTGCAAACTCCTCCGCTATCAACGATGGCGCAGCTGCTCTGGTCATCATGAGCGAAGAGAAGGCCAAGGAGCTGGGCGTGAAGCCTCTGGCTACCTGGGTCGCAGGTGCTCTGGCAGGCGTCGAGCCTGAGGTCATGGGCCTTGGCCCCATCGCTGCTACCAAGAAGGTCATGGCTAAGACCGGCATGACCGTTGCTGATATGGACCTGGTCGAGGCCAACGAGGCATTCGCAGCACAGTCCATCGCAGTCGGCGAGGCTCTGGGCTTCGATAAGGACAAGCTGAACGTCAACGGCGGCGCAATCGCTCTGGGCCACCCGGTCGGCGCTTCCGGTGCTCGTATCCTCGTCACCCTGCTGTACGCTATGAAGCATCGTGGTGCTCACAAGGGTCTGGCTACCCTGTGCATCGGCGGCGGCATGGGCTGCGCAACCATCGTCGAGATGGACTAATTTCCCTTTGAAGGGTCACTCCGGATATTGATGCAGCCCGGACAGTGGGCGAGACCGGAGACTTGCCCCTTGTCCGGGGGCTGTTTTGAATAAGATATAACCTGAATGGAGGTTTTCACAATGGCATTTGTAAAAACCGAGGTGCAGGGCGCAGTCGAGATCATCACCATCGACCGCCCGAAGGCACTGAACGCCCTGAACCCCGAAGTCCTGGCAGACCTGAAGGCTGCTTTTGAGGCAGTTGACCAGTCCGCCATCCGCTGCATCGTCCTGACCGGCGAAGGCGACAAGAGCTTCGTGGCAGGCGCTGACATCGGCTCCATGAGCACCATGACCAAGGCCGAGGGCGAGGCTTTCGGCAAATTGGGCAATGATGTGTTCCTGATGATCGAGAGCTTCCCCATCCCCGTCATCGCAGCCGTCAACGGCTTTGCACTGGGCGGCGGCAATGAGCTGGCTATGAGCTGCGACATCCGCATCTGCTCCGACAACGCTGTGTTTGGTCAGCCGGAAGTCGGTCTGGGCATCACCCCGGGCTTCGGCGGCACCCAGCGTCTGGCACGTCTGGTTGGCATGGGCATGGCAAAGCAGCTGGTCTACTCTGCACTGAACATCAAGGCTGACGAGGCTTATCGCATTGGCCTGGTCAACGCAGTGTATCCGCAGGCTGAGCTGATGGAGAATGTCCTGAAGCTGGCCAACAAGATCGCCAAGAACGCTCCCATCGCCGTGCGCAACTGCAAGAAGGCTATCAACGACGGCATCAGCCTCCCCATCGAGAAGGCTGTCGAAGTCGAAGAGAAGCTGTTCGGCGACTGCTTCGAGACTCATGACCAGAAGGAAGGCATGGCCTGCTTCCTGAGCCGTGAAAAGCCGAAGCCCAAGGCAGTGTTCACGAACAACTAAACTAAACCATAACGCCTCTGCAATGCCTCCCCGGAAAGGGGAGGCACGGAGAGGCACTACATTCAGAAGATATAATAAAGGAGAGATTTCCCATGAAGATCGGTGTTATCGGTGCTGGCACTATGGGCCAGGGCATCGCAAAGGCATTTGCTCAGGTCGAGGGCAACACGGTTGCTCTGTGTGACATCAAGCAGGAGTGGGCCGAGAATGGTCTGGCAAAGATCAAGAAGGGCTATGAGAAGCTGGTCGCTAAGGGCAAGATGACGCAGGAGAAGGCTGACGCTATCGTCGCTGCTATCACCCCGGGCCTGAAGGAAGACCTGTGCGCTGACTGCGACCTCGTCGTTGAGGCTGCTTTCGAGGATATGAAGGTCAAGCAGACCACTTTCGGCGAGCTGGATAAGATCTGCAAGCCCGAGTGCATCTTCGCTTCCAACACCTCTTCTCTGTCCATCACCGAGATCGGCAAGGGTGTCAGCCGTCCTCTGGTCGGTATGCACTTCTTCAACCCCGCAGACCGCATGAAGCTCATCGAGGTCATCGCTGGCTGCAACACTCCCGCTGAGACTGTCGAGAAGATCAAGGAGATCTCCGTTGCCATCGGCAAGCAGCCGGTCCAGGTCAACGAGGCTGCCGGCTTCGTCGTCAACCGCATCCTGATCCCGATGATCAACGAGGCTGCCTTCATCAAGATGGAGGGCGTTTCCAACATCGCCGGCATCGACACCGCTATGAAGCTGGGTGCCAACCACCCGATGGGTCCCCTGGAGCTGGGCGACTTCATCGGCCTGGATATCTGCCTCGCCATTATGGACGTCCTGTACAAGGAGACCGGCGACAGCAAGTATCGTGCATGCCCGCTCATCCGTAAGATGGTCCGCGGCGGCAACCTGGGCTGCAAGTCTGGCAAGGGCTTCTACGTTTACAACGCAGACCGCACCAAGACCCCTGTCGACGAGCTGTAAATTAGTTTGAAATTTCTCTCGGTCGTCCCGAAGAAAACGGCCGGGAGGAATTTGTTTGCACAGGACATGAGTGTAGCTGCCCTGTGCTGAAAGAAAAACATCCGTTAGGAGGATATAGCGATGGATTTTACTCTGTCCAAGCAGCAGCAGATGGTGCAGAAGATGTACCGCGAGTTTGCTGAAAACGAAGTCAAGCCTCTGGCAAAGAAAGTCGATGCCGAAGAGTATTTCCCCAAGGAGACCGTCGAGAAGATGGGCAAGCTGGGCATGATGGGCATTTACTTCCCCACCTCCGTTGGCGGTGCAGGCGGCGACGTCCTGTCCTACGTCATGGCTGTTGAGGAGCTGAGCAAGGTCTGCGGCACCACTGGTGTTATCGTTTCCGCACACACCAGCCTGTGCGCAGCACCTATTTATGAGAACGGCACTCCCGAGCAGAAGGAAAAGTATCTGCCCAAGCTGTGCAGCGGCGAGTGGCTGGGTGCTTTCGGTCTGACCGAGCCGGGCGCTGGTACTGACGCTCAGGGCCAGCAGACCACTGCTGTGGAAGATGGCGATTACTGGGTGCTGAACGGCTCCAAGATCTTCATCACCAACGCAGGCTACGCTGACGTGTTCATCGTCATCGCTGTTACCGATAAGGTCCTCGACAAGAAGGGCCGTCCCACCAAGCTGTGCTCCGCCTTCATCGTGGAGCGTACCGACCCGGGCTTCTCCGTCGGTAAGGCTGAGGATAAGATGGGCATCCGTGGTTCTTCTACCTGCGAGCTGATCTTTGAGGACTGCCGCATCCCGAAGGACCGTATGCTGGGCGTGCGCGGCAAGGGCTTCCAGCTGGCTATGGCTACTCTGGACGGCGGCCGTATCGGTATCGCTTCCCAGGCTCTGGGCATCGCCGAGGGCGCTCTGCAGGAGACCGTCGCTTACGTCAAGGAGCGTAAGCAGTTCGGCCGCAGCATCTCCGCTTTCCAGAACACCCAGTTCGAGCTGGCCGAGATGAAGGCCCGTATCGAGGCTGCAAAGTATCTGGTCTACGCTGCCGCTCTGAAGAAGCAGGAAGCTATGAATGGTGCAAAGGTCCGCTACAGCGTCGAGGCTGCTCAGGCTAAGCTCATCGCAGCCCGCACCGCAAGCGACGTGACCCGCCGCTGCCTGCAGCTGTTCGGTGGCTACGGCTACACCCGTGACTACCCCATCGAGCGCATGATGCGTGATGCCAAGATCACTGAGATCTACGAGGGCACCAGCGAAGTGCAGATGATGGTCATTTCCGGCGCGCTGCTGAAGTAAGGGAGGCAAGATTTACAATGAAAGCAATCGTTTGTGTAAAGCAGGTTCCTGATACCTCCGGTAAGGTGGCTGTCAAGGCGGATGGTACTCTGGACCGTGCCTCTATGGCAACCATCACCAACCCCGATGACCTGAACGCTCTGGAGGCCGCTCTGAAGCTGAAGGACGAGACCGGCTGCGAAGTCGTCGTCGTCACCATGGGTCCCCCGCCGGCCGAGGGCATGCTCCGTGAGCTGCTGGCCCGCGGTGCTGATAAGGCTGTTCTGGTCTCTGGTCGTGAGTTCGGTGGTTCTGATACCTTCGCGACCAGCCAGATCCTCGCTGCTGCTGTCAATAAGATCGGTGTCGGCCCCGAGGACGTCGTGTTCTGCGGCCGTCAGGCAATCGACGGTGATACCGCACAGGTCGGTCCTCAGATCGCTGAGAAGCTGCACCTGCCTCAGGTGACCTATGTTGCTGACATCCAGAAGGATGGCAACAGCCTCACGGTCAAGCGTATGCTGGAAGACGGCTACATGATGGTCAAGGTGCAGACTCCCTGCCTGCTGACCTGCATCAAGGAGCTGAATCAGCCCCGCTACATGAGCGTCAATGGCATCTTCACCTGCTACGACAAGCCGATGGAAGTGTTCGATTACAACGCTCTGAAGGACGATCCGCTGATCGAGGTCGATACCATCGGCCTGAAGGGTTCTCCGACGAACGTCTTTAAGTCCTTCACTCCTCCGCAGAAGGGCGCAGGCACTATGCTGACTGGCGACGATACCACTGCACAGCTGGCTGGTATCCTGGCCAAGAAGCACCTGATCTGATGAAAGGAGCATAGGATTACAATGGCTGATTTTAACGAATACAAGGGCGTCTGGGTCTTCTGCGAGCAGCGCCAGGGCGCACTGATGTCCACTGATTTTGAGCTGGTCAGCGAGGCCCGCAAGCTGGCTGATGAGCTGGGCTGCGAAGTCACCGGCCTGCTGCTGGGCGACAACGTCGAAGGCATTGCAAAAGAGCTGGGCGGCTATGGTGCCGATAAGGTCATGGTCTGCGACAGCCCGCTGCTGAAGGATTACACCACTGACGCATACGCCAAGGTCGTCTGCGACATGGTCAACGAGTACAAGCCTGAGGTCCTACTGATCGGTGCTACCAACATCGGCCGCGACCTTGGCCCCCGCTGCGCAGCTCGTCTGCACACCGGTCTGACCGCTGATGCTACCCATCTGGACATCGACACTGCAAAGTATGTCGAGTTCCTGAAGGAGAGCTCCACCATCGACCTGTCCAAGCAGAAGTTCGATTACGAGGACCGCAACCTGAAGATGACCCGTCCTGCTTTTGGCGGCCATCTGATGGCTACCATCATTTGCCCCCGTTTCCGTCCTCAGATGTCTACCGTCCGTCCCGGCGTCATGAAGAAGGCTCCCTTCGATCAGGCCAAGGCCGATGCCTGCCAGATCGTGAAGCCCGCATTCAGCCTGACCGCTGACGACATCAAGACTGAGGTCCTGAGCGTTGAGAAGGCAGCTGAGAAGCTGGTCGACCTCATCGGTGCAGACGTCATCGTCTCTGTTGGCCGTGGCATCAGCAAGGACGTCAACAAGGGCATCGAGCTGGCTGAGCAGCTGGCTGCAGCTCTGGGCGGCGGCGTTGTCGGCGCATCCCGTGCTGTTACCGATGCTGGCTGGATGACCGCTGATCATCAGGTCGGTCAGACCGGTAAGACCGTCCATCCCAAGATCTATGTGGCTCTGGGCATCTCCGGCGCTATCCAGCACACCGCAGGTATGCAGGATTCTGAGTGCATCATTGCCGTCAACAAGAATGAGTCCGCCCCCATCTTCGGTGTGGCTGACTACGGCATCGTGGGCGACCTGTTCAAGGTCGTTCCCGAACTCATCAAGCAGGTCGAGGCAGCAAAGGCTGCTCAGTGATCAGCTGAGAAATAAGGTCCAGGAGGGCAGCTCGAGAGAGCTGCCCTCTTTTTGCATTTTACTTTTATTATAAATAAGAAAGAAAACCCTATGATTTTCCCATTGACAGGAAAGAAGAAATATGGTATATTCTATCCAGAGAGATGAAGGTGCTCAGGCACTGGAAAATCACTTGAATGTGATCGACTCAAAAAAGAGTTTGCGAATAGAATATTTAGCAAAGCAGTTGAAAAGCTGTGACGCAAAGCTAAAGGGCCTGTAAAATGGTAGCCAGTTGCATTTTTAAGGAATTGCCTTTACTTTGTTTTTGAGTATCGTGATTCCTTTTTTTAGTCGCCGGAACAGTTCATGTGATGATGTCTCTCGAAACCCCACAGATGAGCAGGAAACATCTGTGGGGGTTTTATTTTTGTCTACGGTGTCGGGACGCCTTACACAAAGAATCCAAGAGGATGAAGCTGATTTGAGTCAGCGCGAAAAAACCTGAAAAAACTTGCAAAAAAGTGTTGACATCCGGCCCGGCGTATGGTATTATACTTGAGCGCCAAGCGCTGAGACAAAAGAATGACTTCTGAGTCCCAGCT
>NZ_JBBNIH010000081.1:0-20566 GCF_040094125.1 Faecalibacterium longum | reverse complement strand
GTCTGAAAGGGGCGAGCAGCCCCTTTCTCGTGGGTCCAGCGCGTCGAAATCGCTGGTGGTTTTCTGGTTCTCTTTTGACATCAAAAGAGAACAATTAGCCTTAATGAAAAAGCGCTCTGACCCCGCGCCACCGGCGCGACAACCATTTCTGGTTCTCTTTTGGCACGCAAAAGAGAACTAACCCCGCGTAACCGCGCTCTCCCCCCGCGCCACCAGCGCGCGCAGCCGCTTCCCTAAAAATGAAACAAATAAAACGAGGCGTTTCTATGAACTACGAATCCGCTTTGGAATACATCCACGCTGTCCAGTGGGCCGGCCACAAGCCGGGCCTCAGCCGCACCCGCACTCTGCTGGCGGCGCTGGGCGACCCCCACAAGAAGCTCCGCTTCGTCCATGTGGCGGGTACCAACGGCAAGGGTAGCACTGCCGCCATGCTGGCGTCCTGCCTGCAGGCGGCGGGGTATAGGGTGGGCCTGTACACTTCGCCTTTCATCAACCGCTTCAACGAGCGCATTCAGGTAAACGGCGAACAGATACCCGACGACGCGCTGGTGCGTCTGGTGGAGCGAGTCCGCCCGGCGGCAGACGCCATGGCTGACGTCCCTACCGAGTTCGAAATTATCACGGCCCTGGGGATGCTCTGGTTCGCGGAAGAAAAATGCGACATCGTGGTGCTGGAAGTGGGCCTCGGCGGTACGCTGGACTCAACTAACGTCATCGACCCGCCTGAGTGCGCGGTCATCACGGCGCTGGGCATGGACCATGTAAAAGAACTCGGCCCCACCATCGCGGACATCGCCGCTGCCAAGGCCGGCATCATCAAGCCGGGCAGTCCGGTGGTGAGTTACGGCGGTGTGCCGGAAGCGGACGCTGTCATCGCCCGTGTGGCCAAGGAGCAGAACGCGCCTCTCACGGTGGTGGATCTCTCCCGCCTCAAAGTGGAGGGCGGCGACCTCGACGCCGTCACTTTCGACTTCGACGGGCTGGACGGTGTCCGTCTGCCCCTCATCGGCAGCTATCAGCCGAAAAACGCCGCCCTCGCTATCACGGCCCTCCGTGTGCTGCGGGGCAGGGGATGGAACATCTCCGACAGCGCCATCCGCACCGGCCTCGAACAGGTGAGCTGGCCGGGCCGGTTCGAGCTGCTGCGGCATTCGCCCGCTTTCCTGTTGGACGGTAGTCACAATGCCCACGGGATGCGGGCTACCGTCCAGAGCCTCCGGGACCGCTTCCCGGGGCAGAAGTTCGTCTTCCTGCTCAGCATCATGGCCGACAAGGATGTGGACGAGATGCTGGCACTGCTGCTGCCGCTGGCAAAGCGGTTCGTCACGGTCGCGGCCCACACGCCCCGCGCCATGCCCGCTGAGACGCTGGCAGAACACATCCGCGCCCGGGGCGGAAAGGCTGAGGCAGCGGCGGACATCCCGGCGGGCGTCGCCCACGCGGTGGAGCTGGGCGGTGACGGCCCGGTGTGTGCGCTGGGGACTCTCTACTTCTCCGGCGATGTCCGGCAGGCGTTTGCCTGGCTGACCGCAGAATAAACGACAAAAAGAAAAGCGATGGCCCAGTGCAGGTGGGCCATCGCTTTTTTGCCCTTTCGGGCAAGCAGGGTAAATGATAAGAAGGTAAATGAAGAAAATAGCAATAATAAGAAGGTAAAAACAAGAAGAAAAACAGGGGCGCGGGATGCTATGTATCCAACAGCCTGCCCTTGTTGGATACAACAATAGCACGATTACAGAAAAATTACAAGCCTTTTTTTGAAAAAACTTTCAAAAAAGGGGCGGAATGCTGTACTTTTGGCACAACGCACAAATCCCGAAGAGATTCACTGGCAATTTGACGAAGCACGGAACGGCGGGGTGTTTCAAACAAGAACACTATAAATTTTCGTAAGCTGCTCTCCGGCTCTTGCACGGCGGAGAAGGCTGTGCTAAGATGATAGCGTAAAATGAGAAGTCTGCGCTGAAATGAAAAACAGATGTGATATTGCAAACGACAAAGGAGAATATAGATGGTAAAAAATGCGTCAGCTGGCGAAAAGGCCGGCTGGTTCAACGGGCGGACGCCGCTGTTTTCCCAGAAAGACCTGCTGCGGCTGGTGGGGCCACTGCTCATCGAGCAGTTCCTGGCCGTGACGGTGGGCATGGCCGACACCATGATGGTCTCCCGCTGCGGCGAGGCGGCCATCTCGGGCGTCAGCCTCGTGGATATGATAAACAACCTCATCATCGTGCTGTTCGCGGCGCTGGCCACCGGCGGCGCGGTGGTGGTGAGCCAGTATCTGGGCGCGAAGGAGCAGGAAAAGGCAAATGCCAGTGCGGGTCAGCTCATCCTGCTGAGCGCCATCTTGGGTACCGTGGTGGCTGCGGTCTGCATCCTTTTCGCCCGACCCATGATAAGCGCCTGCTACGGCTCCATCGACGCGGACGTTCTGGACGCCGGCGTTCTCTACCTTAAAATAACCGCCCTGAGCTACCCCTTCCTCGCGCTGTACAACGCAGGCGCGGCCCTCTTCCGCAGCATGGGCAACTCCAAGATCTCCATGCAGATCAGCGTCCTCATGAACATCATCAACATTGTGGGCAACGCGGTCTGCATCTTCGGCCTGAAAATGGGCGTCGATGGCGTTGCATGGCCCAGTGTCGTCTCCCGTGTCATCGCGGCGGTGCTCATTCTGGGCCGCTGCTACCAGAAAGGCCATGCCCTCACGGTGCCGAAGACCGTTAAGCTCGATACCGGTATGGCCAAGCGCATCCTCGGCATCGGCGTGCCGTCGGCCTTTGAGAACAGTCTGTTCGAGGCGGGCCGCATCGTCGTGGTCAGCATGATCTCCACTTTCGGCACCGTCCAGATCGCCGCCAACGCCGTCGCCAACAACCTCGATGGTGTGGGCTGCATCCCGGGCAAGGCCATCGGCCTTGCCATGATAACCGTCGTGGGCCGCTGCATCGGTGCAGGGGACAACGAGCAGGCCGTCTATTATACAAAGAAGCTGCTGGGCTGGGCCTATCTCGTCATGGGTGTGCTGAATGGATTGATCCTGATTTTTGTCCGGCCTCTGGTGGGCATTTACGAGCTTTCGGGCGAGACGATGGAGCTCTCCATCATTCTGGCCTGCATCCACGCGGGCTTTGCAATGCTGCTCTGGCCTCTCTCCTTCGTGCTGCCCAACGCTCTGCGCGCCGCCAACGACGTCAAGTTCACGATGATCGTCTCCATCGCCAGTATGGCCTGCTGGCGTGTGGGCTTCAGCTATATCATCGGTGTGCGGATGGGCATGGGTGCCATCGGCGTCTGGATCGCCATGGTGGTGGACTGGGTCTGCCGCGTGACCTGCTTCGTGACCCGCTTCCGCAGCGGCGTCTGGAAAGAAAAATATAAGGCCTGACAACAGAAAGGGACGTTACATGAAACTCATCAGCTGGAACGTGAACGGGCTGCGCGCCTGTTTGACCCACGATTTTGCCGCGAGCTTCGCCGCGCTGGACGCGGACGTGTTCTCGGTGCAGGAGACCAAGATGCAGCCCGGGCAGGCCGATTTCGCCCCCGAGGGCTACATGGAATATACATACTCGGCGGAGAAGAAGGGCTACTCCGGCACAGCCTGCTGGTGCAAGACCGCGCCGCTGAGCGTGACCACCGGCATCGGCATTGAAGAGCACGACCACGAGGGCCGTGTGCTGACGCTGGAATACCCGGGGTTTTACCTCGTCAACTGCTACACCCCCAACAGCCAGGACGGCCTGAAGCGGCTGGACTACCGGATGACATGGGAGGACGCCTTCCGCGCCTACCTGCTGGAGCTGGATGCCAAAAAGCCGGTCATCCTCTGCGGCGATCTGAACGTGGCCCATCAGGAAATTGATATTAAAAATGCCAGAACTAACCGGATGAGCGCCGGTTTTACTGACCAGGAGCGGGCCAAGATGACCGAGCTGCTGGCGGCGGGCTTTACCGACAGCTTCCGCGCCATCCACCCGGACGAGGTGAAATACAGCTGGTGGAGCTACCGTTTCCACGCCCGGGAGAAGAACGCGGGCTGGCGCATCGACTATTTCATCGTCTCGAACCGCATTGCGGACAAGATAAAAGCCGCCGAGATACACAACGAAGTGTTTGGCTCCGACCACTGCCCGGTAGAGCTGGACATCGACTTATAAGGAGGGCTCTATGCTCAAAAGCTATCTCATCGTATTCTTTATCTCAATGCTGCCCCTCATCGAGCTGCGCGGCGCCATCCCGGTGGGCATCGGGATGGGGCTGCCCATCCTGCCGACCTATCTGGTCTGTGTGGTGGGCAATATGCTGCCGGTACCGTTCATCTATCTGTTTGCCCGGAAGGCCCTCATCTGGGGCTACCACAAGCCCATCATCGGCCCCTTTTGCCGTTTCTGCATCGTCAAGGGCGAAAAAGGAGGTCGTGCGCTGGAAGCCAAGGCCGGGCGCGGCCTCGTGGCGGCGCTGCTGCTCTTCGTAGGCATCCCGCTGCCGGGTACCGGCGCATGGACCGGTACGCTGGCTGCGTCCATCCTCGATATGAAGTTCAAAGATGTGCTCATCGCCTGCATGGGCGGCGTGCTGCTGGCCGGGATCATCATGGGTCTGGCAAGCGCAGGTCTTTTGGGAGCGCTGAGCGGTCTGTTTGCGGTGTAAGGCTGGTTTTCCATCGCAAAGTGTGCTAGAATAACAACAGTGTGTCTTGAGTAAAGACGAAGAAAGGACGAATCAAAGATGCAAGAGGCTTTGAACCAGAAGATCGACGCATTTATTGCGGCGAACAAAGAGCAGATCCTAAAAGACATTGCCACGCTGGTGTCCATCAACAGCGTGGAGGGTGCCCCGGAAGAGGGCGCACCCTACGGCGCAGGCCCCCGTGCCGCGCTGGACAAGACGCTGGAGCTGGCCGCAGGCATGGGCCTTGCGACCCGCAACTGCGAGAACCATATCGGCTACGCCGAGCTGGCCGGTGCCGATGCCGAGAAGTATCTGGCTACCATCTGCCATGTGGACGTGGTGCCGGAGGGCAACGGCTGGACGGAAGACCCCTTCAAGATGGAGATCCGCGACGGGTGGATGATCGGCCGCGGTGTCGCTGACGACAAAGGCCCCATGGTCGCCACCCTGTACGCCCTGAAGTTCCTCAAAGAGGAGGGCGTCTCCCTGCGCTATCCCATCCGCGCCCTCGTCGGCGACAACGAGGAGACTCACATGCACGATGTGGACTACTACCTCGCCAACTACCCGGCCCCTGTGTTCTGCTTTACCCCGGACGCAGAGTTCCCGGTCTGCAATGGCGAGAAGGGCCACTTCGACGGCAAGCTGGTCAGCCCCGTCTGCAACGGCGTCATCAAGGACTTCGTGGGCGGCGTCGCCACCAACGCTGTGCCTGACCGCGCCAGCGCTCTCGTGGCCACCGACATCACCAAGCTGCGCAACGCCCCCAACATCACCCTCGAGCCGGAAGGCGACGGTGTCCGCATCCGCGGCTGGGGCAAGTCCGGCCACGCTGCCATGCCGGAAGGCACTGTCAACGCCATCGGTCTGGTGGTGAACTACCTGCTGGACAATGGCCTCTGCAACGACGCCGAGCGCGCCTATCTGGAAGCCGTCAAGAAACTGCACGACTCCACCGCAGGCGTGGGCCTCGGCATCGACTGCGCCGACGGACCCTTCGGCCCGCTGACCATCATCGGCGGCAAGATGTCCATGGTGGATGGCCGGATGGTCCAGACCATGGACAGCCGTTACCCCACCTGCACCGACGGCGACACCATCGCAAAGCAGATCCGTGCCGCCATCGGCACCGGCGCAGAGCTGACGGATGTGGGCAGCGCAAAGCCTTTCTACATCGAGGCTGACACCCCCGCCATCAAGGCCTGCATCGACACCTACAACGAAGTCACCGGCGAGAACGCAACGCCCTTCACCATGGGCGGCGGCACTTACGCCCGCCACTTCCCCTATGCTGTCAGCTTTGGCCCGGAGCACAGCGATATGGTGCTGCCCGAGTTCGGCGGCCCGATGCACGGCGCTAATGAGGCCGCTCCCATCGACAAGCTGCTGGAAGCCCTGAAAATTTATATCATCGCTCTGCTGCGGCTGGAGGAGATCGACTTTTGAGCCGGGTGCGCGTCTTAGTCATTGACGGGCAGGGCGGCGGTCTTGGCCGTCAGCTGACGGCGGCGCTTGCCGCCGGATGCCCGGACATCGAGCTGACCGCCGTAGGAACCAACAGCATCGCGGCTTCGGCCATGCTCAAGGCGGGCGCACACCGCGCCGCCACCGGCGAAAATGCCGTGGTGGTCAACTGCCGCCGGGCGGACATCATCGTCGGCCCCATCGGCATCGTCATCGCCGATTCGCTGCTGGGTGAGATCACCCCGGCCATGGCGGCGGCGGTCTGCCAGAGCAGTGCAGCGCGGGTGCTCATCCCCATCAACCACTGTGATAACATCGTGGTGGGTGTGCCGGACCAGCCCATCGGCCAGCTGGTAGCAGCAGCGGTGGAGAAGGTCAAAGAGTTGATACGATAAAGGAAAAACGGAAGCTCTCCCGAGGGAAAGCTTCCGTTTTTTAATGCTTACGCTGCCGTGCAGCCACCTGCTGGGCCGTGGGGGGAATATCGCCCTGTGCGGCCTTTTCCAGCTGACCGATACGGCGGTCGAGGTCGATGAGACGCTGGGCCATGATGTCCGGCAGGTCCTGCTGGTCGAGGTCGTCGGCGGGGTTGATGGCCTTGTTGTTGATGCGCACCACTTCGGCAGGGACGCCGACGGCGGTGCAGTTGGCGGGCAGGTTCTTGAGCACCACGCTGCCCGCGCCGATGCGGGCGTTGTCGCCGATATACACCGGACCCAGCACCTTGGTGCCAGCGCCGATAAGGACATTGTTGCCCAGGGTGGGGTGGCGCTTGCCGGTGTCCTTGCCGGTGCCGCCGAGGGTCACGCCGTGGTAGATGGTGCAGTTGTCGCCGATCTCCGCCGTCTCGCCGAAGACGATGCCCATGCCGTGGTCGATGAACAGGCAGCTGCCGATTTTCGCGCCGGGGTGAATCTCGATGCCGGTCTTATGCCGACCCCGCTGGCTGACCCAGCGGGCGAGGAAAAAGTGCTTGTGTTCGAACAGCCAGTGGGCAATGCGGTGATAGACCAGAATGTGAAAGCCCGGGTAAAGCAGTATGACCTCCAGCACGCTGCGCGCTGCGGGGTCCTTGCGCTGGATGTTCCGCGCGTCCTCTAAAAGACCCATAATAGAAAACCTCCATTTTGCCGCCCGCAATGGCGGCCCCTCTCTGATAGACTTTATAATAGCACATCTAAACTTTAATGTACAGTGAAATGGTAGGATATAAGAACAAAAATGAGGATTTTTTTGCACAGGGGCGCTGGCGGCGGGGGAGAAGAGGGACTTTTCGGTAGAGTAGCTAAAATTCGAGGCTTACGGATGCAAACCTTCTCACATGGAAATGAGGTCAAAAGCATTGACACATTTTGCGCTTCTATGCTAAAATATATCGAAAAAGAACGGATAGAAAAGGAGACGGGAGCATGAAGGCCAAGATGATGCGTGCAAAACTGGAAAATCAGTTTGCAGCCGTTTTTGCTGTGGCTCCAGTGTTTCCTTTTTTGATGTGCTGACTTTTCCCTTTGCTGGGAAAAGTTTTTTTTTGCCCTTCTGAGGGCAGACACACCCGGACGATGAAACCAGACGAACACAGACAGGGAGGTAATCTTATGCTGCTCATCAACGCTGTCAACGCCGAGGGCCGGCCTGTGGAGCTGTATGTAAAGGACGGAAAGATCGCCGCCGTCGGTCAGGACCTGGCCGCACTGGCCGGAGAAAACGAAACGGTGCTGGACGCCGGAGGACTGACCGTACTGCCCGCTTTCGTGGACCTGCACTGCCACTGGCGCACGCCGGGCTTCGAGTACAAAGAGGACATTGAAACGGGAAGCCGCGCCGCAGCCGCAGGCGGCTACACCTTCGTGAACCTGATGCCCAACACAAAGCCTGTCTGCTCTTCGGCAGCACAGGCCGCGATGGTGGAACAGAAGGCCGCTGAGGTGGGCCTGTGCGACGTGAACCAGACCGTCTCCATCACCGAGGATTTCGACGGCAAGACCATCGACCACCTCAAGACCCTGCCCGCTTCGGTCAGGTTCATCACCGAGGACGGCCACGGTGTGCAGGATAACGCCACCATGGCCCGGGCGTTCGCCATCTGCACCCAGCGGGACATCACCGTGATGAGCCACGCCGAGGATATGGAGATCAGCCCCTGGGACTACCGGCTGGCCGAGGACATCGAGACGGTGCGGAACTGCTGGCTGAGCGAGTACTATCAGACCCGCCTGCACATGTGCCACGTCTCCACCCGGGGCGCCATCGAGGCTATCCAGATGGCAAAGCTGCGGGGCGCACCTGTCACCTGCGAGGTGACGCCCCACCATCTCTGGTTCACCAATGACACCTGCGACTACCGCGTCAACCCGCCCATCCGCACCGCCGACGATGTGCAGGCCCTCATCGACGCCATCCGCAGCGGTGTGGTGGACGCCATCGCCACCGACCACGCCCCCCACTCCGAGGAAGACAAGCTCAAGGGCATGGCCGGTATGGTGGGCAGTGAGACGGCTTTCGGCGTCTGCTACACCAAGCTCTGCAAGGAAGAGGGACTTCCCCTCGAGCTGCTGAGCCACCTGATGAGCACCCGCCCGGCGGAAATTCTGGGCCTTGCCAAGGGTCAGCTGGGGCCGGGCTATGACGCCGACTTTGTGCTGGTAGACCTCGACACCCCCTATACCGTGGACAAGAACAAGCTCCACTCCAAGTCCCACAACTGCCCCTTCGATGGTGCGCAGCTCTACGGCAGGGTCTGCGCCACGGTCAAGGGCGGCGAGCTGACCTATCAGGCAGAAGAATAAGCTGCAAATACATTTATATAAAAGAGAGACAAACAGGAGGAACCCCAAATGACGAACATGGATAAGCTTTACGAAGCAGTCGAAGCACGCGGCCCGGTCTGCGTGGGTCTGGACACCGATTTCAGCTACCTGCCCGCAGATTTCGTGGACAGCACCCTCTCCAAAGGCGAGAACATCGTCCGCTTCAATAAGAAGCTCATCGACGCCACCAAGGCCGTCGCGGGCTGCTACAAGGTGCAGATCGCTTACTACGAGTCTCTTGGCCTCGAAGGTCTGAAGGCATATGCCGACACCCTGAAGGCTGTCCGCGAGGCCGGTGTGCCGGTCATCGCCGACATCAAGCGCGGCGACATCGCCAAGACCGCTGAGATGTACGCCATGGGCCACTTCACCGGCGACTTTGAGGCCGACTTTGTCACGCTGGCTCCCTACATGGGTCTGGACTCCATCAGCCCCTATCTGCCCTACGCAGAGAAGCAGGGCAAGGGTATGTTCGTCCTCTGCCGCACTTCCAACGGCGGCGCAAAGGATTTCGAGTATGAGAAGCTGGCCGATGGCCGCCACGTCTACGACCTCGTGGGCGACAAGCTGAACGCCCTCGGCAAGGACTACATGGGTGAGCACGGCTACTCTTCCATCGGTCTGGTCATCGGCGGCACCCACATCGAGGAGGCTACCGAGATCCGTGCAAAGTATCAGGACAGCTTCTTCCTCATCCCCGGCTACGGCGCACAGGGCGGCAAGGCCGAGGACATCGCCCAGTATCTGTCGAAGGGCAACGGCGGCGTGGTCAACTCCAGCCGCGGCATCCTGCTGGCCTACAAGAAGCAGCCGGGCGTAGCCTTCGACGAGGCCGCTTACAACGAGTGTGTGAACATGAAGGAGGCCATTGCCCATGCGTGCAGCCTGCTGTGAGGCCACTGTCCTGCGCCATGAGGTCATCGCGGACGACATCCGCCTGCTGACCGCCCTCTGGCCGGACCGCGAGCATGCCCCCCACGCGGGGCAGTTCTTCACCCTGCGTGCCTGGGGCGCAGATGAAGCGCCCTTCCTGTCCCGGCCCATCAGCGTCCATAAGTGGGATGCCGAGACCCAGACCGTCGAGTTCCTGTACGCCGTCGTGGGCGAGGGAACCCGTAAGCTGACTGCCCTGAAAAAGGGTGACAGCTTCCAGCTCACCGGCCCCATGGGCAACGGCTTCGATGTGGCCGACATCCTGAGCAAGTATCAGAAGATCGCCGTCGTGGGCGGCGGCATCGGCACCGCCCCCATGTACCAGCTCACCCGGGAGCTGGCGGCTGGCGGCGTCAAGCCGGATGTCTTCTTTGGCTTCCGCGATAAGCCCTACTGCATGGAAGAGTACCGCTCTATCGCGGGCATCGTCAAGGTGTCCACCGACACCGGCGCGGTGGGTTTCCACGGTTTCGTCACCCAGCTGTATGATCCGGCGGATTACGATGTGGTGCTGGTGTGCGGCCCCACGGTCATGATGCGGAATGCCGCCCGCCTCTGCGCGGAGAAGGGGACTCCCTGCTTCGTCAGTCTGGAAAAGAAGATGGCCTGCGGCATCGGTGCCTGCCTCGGCTGCACCTGCGAGACCAGGAGCGGCGAGGGCAAGAGCGTGTGCAAGAATGGCCCTGTGTTTGATGCAGCGGAGGTGTTCTGATGGCAGACTTGAAAACGAACCTGCTGGGCTTTACCATGAACAGCCCCATCATCGGGGCCTCCGGCACGGTGGGCTACGGCGTGGAATACGAAGAGCTGGCTGATTTCAGCAAGATCGGCGGCATCTCGGGCAAGGGCCTGACCCTGCACGGCCAGTACGGCAACAAGGGCGAGCGCCTGTGGGAGACGCCCTCGGGCCTCATCAACAGCATCGGCCTGCAGAACCCCGGTGTCCAGCACTTCATTGATGTGGAGCTGGGCGAGATGCTGGAACTCAAGCAGAAGTACGGCACGGTGGCCATTGCCAACCTCGGCGGCCACAGCGAGGAAGAGTACGTCGAGGGCGCAGCTATGCTGAGCGAGAGCGGCGTGGACATCGTGGAGCTGAACATCTCCTGCCCCAACGTCAAGGTGGGCGGCATGGCCTACGGCGTCAAGGCGGAAGCTGCCGGTGAGGTGGTGCGGATGGTCCGCGACGCCTGCAAAAAGCCCCTGATGGTCAAGCTCAGCCCGCAGGCCGAGAACATCCCCGAGATGTGCAAGGCCGTGGAAGCCGCCGGTGCGGACGCCATCAGCCTGACCAACACCTTTCAGGCCTGCGCTATCGATTTGGAGAAGCGCCGCCCGGTGTTCGACAACATCTTTGCCGGCCTGTCCGGCCCGGCGGTGCGCCCCATCGCCCTGCGGATGGTCTGGCAGGCCGTCGGCGCGGTGAACATCCCGGTCGTGGGCCTCGGCGGCATCGCCACCGGTAAGGATGCACTGGAATTCATCATGGCCGGTGCCACGGCGGTGCAGGTGGGTGCAGCAAACTTCGCCAACCCCCGCGCCATGGAGACCATCGCCGAAGAAATGGCGGTCTGGATGGACGCCCACGGCGTCAAGACGCTGGACGAGATCCGCGGCTGCGCACGCTGAGCGAATAAAACAGAGATTAAACGTATATGACTTGCAAATATTCACTGATTCTTAAAATTTATGAATAAATTTGCGTTTTGACAAAATGCGTGGTACAATACCGCATGAACGAAAACAACAGAGTATAGAGAGGGAAAAATATCATGAGTGAAGCACTTGAAATTCTGAAGAGCTGTGACGCATTTCTGGAAGGCCACTTCCTGCTGTCTTCTGGCCGCCATTCCAGCGCATACTGCCAGATGGCATATCTGCAGCAGTACCCCGACCGCTGTGCCGAGGTCATGAAGGCTGTGGCCTATAAGATCAAGGAGATGGACGTGGACGTCATCGTCGGACCTGCCATGGGCGGCATCGTCTACGCCTACGAGCTGGCCCGCCAGACCGGCAAGCGCGCTATCTTCACCGAGCGCGTGGACAACGTGATGACCCTGAAGCGCTTCGCCATCCATCCGGGTGAGAAGTGCCTCATCGCTGAGGACGTCGTGACCACCGGCATCTCCTCTCTGGAGACCAAGCGTGTCATCGAAGAGGCCGGCGGCGTCTGCCTGGGCATCACCTGCGTGGTGGACCGCACCAAGCCCGAGGCTCCGTCTCCCATCCCCATCGTGGCCAGCGCTCTCAAGCTGGACCTGCCCAACTACGCCCCCGAGGAGTGCCCCATCTGCAAGGAGGGCAAGCTGCCTCTGGTGCATCTGGGCAGCCGCAAGATGAAGCAGGAAGCCAAGCAGACCCTGTAAACGCGCAGGCGTGTTGAAGCGAGGAGTATCTAATGAACGCATATCTTCTTTTGGCAAATGGTATGGTCTTTGCCGGCCAGTCGGTGGGCGCTGAGGGCGTCACCGTGGGCGAGGTCGTCTTTGCCACCGGCATGGTGGGCTTTCAGGAGACGCTGACCGACCCCAGCTACTACGGCCAGATCATCACCCAGACCTACCCCCTCATCGGCAACTACGGCATGAATAAGGACGACATGGAGTCGGATAAAATCTGGGCCAAGGGTTATATCGTCCGCGAGGCCTGCCAGACCCCGTCCAACTGGCGCTGTGAGGAGACGCTGGACAGCTTTCTGAAGAGAAACAATACCATCGGCATCGAGGGCATCGACACCCGCCACCTCACCCGCATCATCCGGGAGAGCGGCGTCATGAACGGTGCAATCCTGACCACCTTCGACCCCGCTGACCCGGCCAACAAAGCCGAGACGGATAAGCTGCTGGAAGAGATCCGCGCTTACGCCGTCACCGACGCCGTGAAGAGCGTCACCTGTGCAGAACCCGAGGTCTACAACGAGAAGGGTGAGACCCACATCGTGCTGATGCACTACGGCTGCAAGCGGAATATCGTCCGCTGCCTCGTCAAGCGCGGCTGCAAGGTGACGGTCATGCCCGCCTTTGCCACCGCTGAGGAAGTTGCTGCCCTGGACCCGGACGGCATCATGCTCTCCAACGGCCCCGGCGACCCCGCCGAGCCGGTGGAGGTCATCGAGAACCTCAAGCACATCTTTGAGCTGAATATCCCCACCTTCGGCATCTGCCTCGGCCACCAGCTCTCCGCTCTGGCCGCTGGTGCCAAGACCATGAAGCTCAAGTACGGCCACCGCGGCGCCAACCAGCCCGTCACCGACTTCGAGTCGGGCCGCACCTTCATCACCAGCCAGAACCACGGCTATGCAGTCGTGGGCGATGAGCTGCCCGCCGAGATGGGTGAGGTGGCCCAGGTGAACGCCAACGACGGCACCTGCGAGGGCATCAAGTACAAGAAGTGGAACTGCTTCACCGTCCAGTTCCACCCCGAAGCCAACGGCGGCCCCAAGGACACCGAGTTCCTGTTCGACCGCTTCCTGAACAACGTCAAAGCAGCAAAGAAGGAGGCACGCTGAAATGCCTAAGGACCCCAGAATCAAAAAAGTGCTGGTCATCGGCTCCGGCCCCATCATCATCGGTCAGGCTGCTGAATTCGACTACTCCGGCACCCAGGCGTGCCGCGCCCTGAAAGCAGAAGGCATCGAGACCGTTCTGCTCAACTCCAACCCCGCTACCATCATGACCGACCCCGACGTGGCCGACCATGTTTATATCGAGCCCATGACCCTCGAGGTCGTGGAGCGCATCCTCGACATCGAGAAGCCCGACTCCGTGCTGCCCAACCTCGGCGGCCAGATGGGCCTGAACCTCTCCATGGAGCTGGCCCGCTCCGGCTACCTCGACCGTACCGGCATCCGTCTGCTGGCCTGCAAGCCCGAGACCATTGACCGCGCCGAGGACCGCGAGCTGTTCAAGGAGACGATGGAGAAGCTGCATCAGCCCATCATCCCCTCCGAGGTCGTTGAGACACTGGAAGACGCTCTGGCCTGCGCCGACCGCATCGGCTACCCGGTCATCGTCCGCCCCGCCTTCACCATGGGCGGCACCGGCGGCGGCATCTGCGAGAACAAGGCAAAGCTCATTGAGATCGGCACCAACGGCCTCCGTCTTTCCCCCATCCATCAGATCCTGGTGGAAAAGTGCATTGCGGGCTGGAAAGAGATCGAGTACGAGGTCATGCGCGACCACAAGGGCAACGTCATCACCGTCTGCAACATGGAGAACCTTGACCCTGTCGGCATTCACACCGGTGACTCCGTGGTCGTGGCACCCTCCCAGACCCTGACCGACCACGAGTACCAGATGCTGCGCACCGCTGCGCTGGACATCATCACCGAGCTGGGCATTGAGGGCGGCTGCAACTGCCAGTTTGCCCTGAAGCCCGACAGCTTTGATTACGCGGTCATCGAGGTCAACCCCCGTGTGTCCCGTTCTTCCGCTTTGGCTTCCAAGGCCACCGGCTACCCCATCGCCAAGGTGGCGACCAAAATCGCCATCGGCTACACTCTGGATGAGATCACCAACGATGTCACCGGCAAGACCTGCGCCTGCTTCGAGCCTGCGCTGGACTACATCGTGGTCAAGTACCCGAAGTGGCCCTTTGATAAGTTCGTCTACGCCGACAAGTCTCTGGGTACCCAGATGATGGCCACCGGCGAGGTCATGAGCATCGGCAACAGCTTTGAGGCTGCTATGATGAAGGCCGTCTCTTCCATCGAGCTGGGCATGGACACCCTGACCCACAAGCCCTTCGAGGAGCTGAGCGACGACGAGATCGTGGACCACATGCATGTGCAGGATGCCGAGCGCGTCTTCTGCGTCTATGAGGCCCTCAAGCGCGGCATCGACCACGAGACCATTTATCGCATCACCAAGATCGACTGGTGGTTCCTCGACAAGATGCAGCATCTGGCAGACCTCGAAAAGGGTCTGGCCAAGTGCGAGGGCGTTCTGAGCGAGGCCCAATATAAGGAAGCCAAGAAGTACGGCTTCCAGGATAAGACCATCAAGCGTCTGGCCAAGGTGGACAAGCTCCCCGTGGAGAACTACCGTGCCGGCTTTAAGATGGTCGATACCTGTGCCGCTGAGTTTTCGGCCAACACCCCTTACTTCTACTCCACCTACGACGGCGACAACGAAGCCGCCGAGTTCATCGCGGAGAAGGAGGCCAAGGCCGCCGAGAAGGGCGAGCCCAGGAAAAAGAAAGTCCTCGTCTTCGGTTCCGGCCCCATCCGCATCGGTCAGGGCATCGAGTTCGACTACTGCTCTGTCCACTGCGTCTGGACCCTCAAGAAGCACGGTTGTGAGGCTATCCTCGTCAACAACAACCCCGAGACGGTCTCCACCGACTTCGACACCGGCGACCGCCTGTATTTCGACCCGCTGAACCCCGAGAGCGTGGACAACATCATCGCGACCGAGAAGCCCGACGCCTGCGTTGTTCAGTTTGGCGGTCAGACTGCCATCAAGCTGGCAAAGCATATGGACGAGATCGGTCTGCCCATTCTCGGCACCCCGGCGGATGCCATCGACGAGGCCGAAGACCGTGAGCGCTTCGATGAGCTGCTGGAGCGCTGCAACATCCCCCGCGCACCCGGCCGCACTGTCTTCAATCTGGAAGAGGCTCTGGCCGCAGCCGACGAGATCGGCCTGCCTGTTCTGATGCGTCCTTCCTACGTCCTCGGCGGTCAGAACATGATCGTGGCCTACACGAAGGCCGATGTCATCGAGTACATGGGCGTCATCACCGAGCACGTCGATATGGACCACCCCGTCCTGCTGGATAAGTACATCATGGGTACTGAGTGCGAGGTGGACGCCATCTGCGACGGCGAGAACTACCTCATCCCTGGCATCATGGAGCAGGTGGAGCGCACCGGCGTCCACTCCGGCGACTCCATCTGCGTCTACCCGGCCCAGCACCTGACTCAGGCCGAGATCGACACGATGGTGGACTACACCGGCCGCTTTGCCCGTGAGCTCCACGTCACCGGTCTGGTCAACGTCCAGTATGCGGTCTCCAACGGCAAAGTGTACGTCATCGAGGTCAACCCCCGTTCTTCCCGTACCGTGCCGTATATCTCCAAGGTCACCGGCGTCCCGATGGTCGATCTGGCCGTCCGCTGCTGCCTCGGCGAGAAGCTCACCGATATGGGCTACGGCATCGGTCTGCACCCCAACGCCCCCTATGTGGCCGTCAAGGTGCCTGTCTTCAGCTTCGAGAAGCTCCACGGCGTCGATACCCAGTTCGGCCCTGAGATGAAGTCTACCGGCGAGGTGCTGGGCATTGCCCCCAACTTCCACGACGCCCTGCTCAAGGGCCTTATCGGCGCGGGCTACACCTTCAAGACCCCCGGCCCGGCTTCCTGCTGCATCTTCACCGTGAAGGACAGCGACAAGCCTGAGTTCGTGGACATCGCCTGGAAGCTCAAGAACATGGGCTATAAGCTCTACGGCACCTCCGGCACCTGTGCATGGCTCAACAAGCACATGGTCCCCTGCAACGAGGTGCGGAATATGTCCGGCGAAGCGCCGAATATCGTGGACCTGCTGCAGAGCGGTCTGGTGGACTATGTCTTCTCCACCAGCGCCAAGGGCCGCGACCCCAAACGCGATTCCGTCCGCCTGCGCCGCAAGGCCGTGGAGCTCAGCATCCCCTGCATCACCGCCGTGGATACCGCCAACGCTCTGGTCAACTGCCTGCGCAGCGACCACAGCATGAAGGACATCCCGCTGGTGGATATTGCAACGCTGTATCATAAAAAATAATCCCGCTCTGTTACTTCGTGCGCAAAAATATACCGTTTGTGCGCAGCCCCTCGTAATGAGGGGCTGCATTTGTTATACTCAACAACGCAAAATTTGCCAAAAGACGTTACTTTTGGACGTTCCAGGAGGATATAGATACATGACTCGTTCCCAGATGATCGAAACCGTGGCACGCAAGACCGGCTTTACCGAAGCTCAGGTCGAGACCACGATGGATGCACTGTTTGACCAGATCGCCGATTGCCTGCGTGCCGACGAAAAGGTCACCATCGCTGGCTTTGGCCGCTTTGAGATGCGTCCCCGCAAGCCGAAGGCTTACACCAATCCCAAGACCAAGGTCTCCAGCCGTCTGGAGTCTACCTCTATCCCCGGCTTCAAGGCCAGTGGTCGTTTCAAGCAGAAGCTTGAGTCCGGCCGTGCTGCCAAGAGCGTCGAAGAGACTGCCTGATAGGACCTGAACCAAAAGCGCCGCATCCTTGACCCGGGATGCGGCGCTTTTTTGCTGACAGAATGCGATTTTCATGGTATACTGGGCATATCACAACGAAAAGCGGCCCTCAGAGGGCATTGCGCGGAAGAGAAAAGAAAAAGAACGGAGTAGAGGAATCCATGCTTTACAGCGAATTACAGTGCAGCGAGGCCATCCATAAGGCCGTAGAGCGGATGGGCTTTGCGGAAATGACCGAGGTGCAGGAAAAGACCATCCCCGTCATGCTGGCCGGGCGTGACGTCATCGCCAAGGCCCCTACCGGCACTGGCAAGACCTGCGCTTTCGGCATCCCGGTGGCCGAGCACATCGACCCGGCTCTCAAGGCCCCGCAGGCCGTTATTCTGGCCCCCACCCGTGAGCTGGCCCAGCAGATCGCTGAAGAACTCACAGGGCTGACCTATTTTATGCCGGAAGTGCAGGTAGTCTGCGTTTACGGCGGTGCGAATATGGAAAAGCAGGCCAAACGCCTCGCCGAGGGCTGTCAGATCGTGGTGGCGACCCCAGGCCGCCTCATGGACCACTACAAGCACCACAATATCGACCTCGACCATGTGACACAGGTGGTCCTCGACGAGGCCGACGAGATGCTGAATATGGGCTTCTATAAGGACGTGAAGCATATCATCGGCCTGATGAAGGCCCGCAAGTCCCTCTCGATGTTCTCGGCCACCATCAGCCGCGAGGTGATGGACATCGGCTGGATGTATCAGAAGGACGCCGAGGAGATCACTGTCCAGCCCAAAGAGGAGAGCCAGCCCAAGATCACCCAGTATATGCTGGAGACCTCCGGACGCAACAAACTGTCCGATCTGGCCCAGATCATCATTGGGGAGGGCTACAAGCGGGTCATGGTCTTCTGCGATACCAAATTCAATACGGCGGCTCTGGCGAACCAGCTGGCCCGTCTGGGCTTCTCTGTGGACTGCCTCCACGGCGACCTCTCCCAGAACGAGCGCAACCGCATCATGCAGAACTTCCGTGACGGTAAGCTGAATGTGCTGGTAGCCACCGATGTGGCGGCCCGCGGCATCGACGTCTCAGATGTGGATGCTGTCATCAACTACGACGTCCCCGGCGACAATGAGCATTACACCCACCGCATCGGCCGCACAGGCCGCGCAAAGAAGGAGGGCGTGAGCTATCTGTTCTATGTGCCGGAGGAAAAGAAGCGGGTACAGGAGCTGCTGCGCCTGACCCGCAACACCGACCTGTGCACCCCGGTGCACTTCGACTTCAACCATGAGCACATCGTGGTGGAGGAAAAGAAGGACAACGCCGACCGGTTCCAGATCAAGTGCTATTTTTAAAGGAAGGAGCTGCTGTACAATTTTGTGTGGCGGCTCTTTTTGCAAAAAGGCTTGACCTTCCCCTTTGTGGAAGGTGTAGAATACTCCCGTAAGGAGGGGGGCGTGACCCATGAAGATCAACGAAGTGGAAGCCGCCGTCGGCGTGACCAAAAAGAACATCCGCTTTTACGAGGAGGAGGGGCTCATCAGTCCCAGTCGGGAGCCGGGCAACGGCTACCGCAGCTACTCGCAGGCGGATGTGGAGCGTCTGCGCCGCATCAAGCTGCTGCGCAAGCTGGACGTGCCGCTGGCAGAGATCCGGGAGATGCTGGAAGGGCAGCGCACGCTGGCCGAGGGTATGAGTCAGCAGCTGGAACGTCTGCGCAGCCGCCGCGCCGACTTGGAGGAGGCAATCGGTTTCTGCACGCTGCTGCAACAGGAGAACGGCCCTCTGGAACAACTGGATGTGGAGCAGACGCTTGCGCGCTTGACCGCACGGGAAGAACAGGGAGTGACCTTTGTGAACATTGAACGTACAGACCAAAAGACCCGCCGCATCCGGGGCGCCTGCATTGGTGCTGCCCTTTTTGTGGCCATGATGGCCTTTGTAATGGCCACCATGGGCTGGGCGGTTTACACCGACCCGCAGGATGCTCCACCGCTGCCGCTGCTGGTGGTGATGTTCGGCATTCCGGCGGGCTGCATCGTGGGCATCCTGAAGGTGCTGCTGGATCGAATCGAAGAGATCGGAAAGGGAGAAGAAGATGCTTATCGTAACTATTAACGAGATCCCGGGCAAAAAGCTGGAGGCACTGGGCGTGGTGCGTGGCAGCACAGTGCAGAGCCGCAACCTTGGCCACGACATGATGGCCGGCTTCCGCACCCTTGTGGGCGGCGAGGTGACCGACTACGCCGATATGCTCACCGAGGCCCGGCAGATCGCCACCGGCCGTATGGTCAAGGACGCCGAAGCTCTGGGCGCGGATGCCATTGTCGGGATGCGATACGCTTCGGCCAGCGTCATGCAGGGCGCGGCAGAGGTCATTGCTTACGGAACGGCGGTGAAGTTTGTATGACGGCAAAAGAAAAACAGGGCTTCGGCCTTTACTTCCTGTTTGCATTTGGGCTGGCATGGCTGTGCCAGATCGGCGGGTGCATGGCACTGCTGCGGGATGGCAATGCTACAATTTATCAGGCATTGTTGGTCGTATGTATGCTCTGCCCGCTGGCGGCGACTTTGCTGGTGCAGAAGGTCTGGCTCCGCCAGCCCACAGGCATCGGCTGGAAGGTGCAGGGCAAGCGATGGTTCTGGCTGGCGGCATGGTTCGGCCCGGCGGTGCTCACCCTGCTGGGCGCGGTGCTGTATTTTGCGGTGTTCCCCTCCCGGCTGGACTTTTCCGGCAGCTGGCTGGTAGCCGCCTACGGCGGCGAGATGGACGCCCAGACCCTGCGCAGCCAGCTGGGGGTCTCCACCCTCAGTTATCTGCTGCAAAACGGGCTGTTTGCGGTGCTTCTTGCCCCAGCCATCAATATGTTCCCCGCGCTGGGCGAGGAGGTCGGCTGGCGCGGCTACATGATGCCCCGCCTGAAGGAGAGGTTCGGTCTGCTGAATGGCCGCCTGCTGGGCGGCGTTGTGTGGGGCATCTGGCATTGGCCGCTGATGCTGCTGGTGGGCTACGAATACGGCACCAATTACTTGGGCGCACCCCTGCTGGGTCTGGTGGTGTGGTGCGTGGTCTGCTTTGCCCTGAACACCCTGTTGGATATTCTCTATGAAAAAACGGAGAGCATCTGGGTGCCTGCCATTGCGCATGGAGCGTTCAATGCCATTGCAGCACTGCCGCAGGTGCTGGTCACCCCTGCAGATGCCTATTATAATGTACTGGGACCCATGCCCATTGGCCTGATTGCCGCGCTGCCGATGTTGGCAGCAGCGGTCTGGCTGACCCTGCGGGAGATGAAACAGGAAGAAAAGAACTGAATCCCAAGGCAACAGCCGCTGCACTTTTTGTGCGGCGGCTGTTTTTGCGCAGAAATGGTGGAAGAAAGGTCAAAACATCCCCTGAAACTGAGCAAAAAACTAGCGGATGTATACAAAAGCGAAAAAAGAGCAAAAAACTTGTAAAAAAGGCTTGCAAAGTGGCCCGG
>NZ_JBBNIH010000080.1:0-968 GCF_040094125.1 Faecalibacterium longum | reverse complement strand
GCAGGGTATCACTATGATAGTGGTATCCTGCCTTTTGCTTTGCGGAATCAAGTTCGCTTTGTGCGAACTTGGTCGTCACCCTATATGACGCATTGGGGGCAATCGCTGCGTACGTGCGTACCGGGAGAGCGTGTACACCTCTGGCAAGGTGTAACACACTAGACTTTGTCCCAAAGTCCGTGTGCTAAGGGGTCAAGCCCCTTAGAATCCCTGCGGATCGTGTACGCACGTACGCAGAAAAATGGCAAAATTTCACTATATCGGGGTGTTCTTTCATGGTGGAGTGTGGTATACTCGGCTTAGCCCAGTAAATCGGAAGTTATGGAGGTACTTTATGAACGAGAGAGAAAAAATTAT
Source organism: Faecalibacterium longum (assembly GCF_040094125.1). Taxonomy (NCBI): domain Bacteria; kingdom Bacillati; phylum Bacillota; class Clostridia; order Eubacteriales; family Oscillospiraceae; genus Faecalibacterium; species Faecalibacterium longum. Next base: position 611 of record NZ_JBBNIH010000080.1, on the reverse strand, counting down.
CCGATTATGGTTTGATATGTGGATTAAGAAAGCAGATTTAGGAATTGACAATATTTTTACAGATGATGTTGTATATACTGAGAGTTGGAGTCCTAAATATGAAAACCGCAAAACGGTAAAGCACTGGTTTGACGAATGGAATACACGCGGAAGTGTTCTTGTCTGGGAGATTAAGCAATTTTTTCATCAAGGCAATCAAACAATCGTGGAGTGGTATTTTAAAAGCAAAATGAATAATGGAAATGTTGAAGAATTTGACGGAATATCTTTAATTGTATGGACACAGGATAACAAAATAAAATCATTAAAAGAGTTTGGTTGCAATCTTCATAATTACAATCCATATCGAGATAGTGATATTCCCGTATTTCGAGAAGAAAAAGCAAATTGGTTTTGAGAGGACTATAAATTCCAGTTTGCCGTACTCGTTCCAGCAGGGTTTGGGGCAGGCACGCCCCAACAAGAAGCTGTCCCAAAGTGGCAAGAATTTTCAAGAATTGAAAATTTGTGGCCACGGGACGATTCTTGCTCTCCCCTTTTTCGCTGCGTTTCGCAATTTTCACATTTCAATCTGCTCGCAGATTGTTGACAAGCTGCGCTTGACCCGATAC
>NZ_JBBNIH010000079.1:0-728 GCF_040094125.1 Faecalibacterium longum | reverse complement strand
GCAGGGTATCACTATGATAGTGGTATCCTGCCTTTTGCTTTGCGGAATCAAGTTCGCTTTGTGCGAACTTGGTCGTCCCCCTATATGGCGCGTTTGGGGGTAGTCGCTGCGTACGTGCGTACCGGGAGCCTGTACACCTCTGACAAGGTGTAACACACTAGACTTTGTGCCAAAGTCTGTGTGCCAAGGGGCCAAGCCCCTTAGAATCCCTGCGGAGCGTGTACGCACGTACGCAGAAAAATGGCAAAATTTCACTATATCGGGGTGTTCTTTCATTGGAGAGTATGGTATACTCGGCTTAGTTCAACAAATAAGAATTTGGCGAGGTTATTTACATGAAAAAGAGCACATCAAGAATCGTCGGTTTGGTAATGCTGATTATAGCTGTTGCATTTATAATGTTTGCGGTGAACCATCCAGAAATGAGTTTTCCTTGGAACAATACCATTACTTGGTTACTGTATGGTTTGTATGTTCTTGTGACAGTCGTGCTACTTATTGCACCTAAGATGAAGAAGTAAACAATTCCAGTTTGCTGTACTCGTTCCTAGCAGGGTTTGGGGCAGGCACGCCCCAACAAGAAGCTGTCCCAAAGGGGCAAGAATTTTCAAGAATTGAAAATTTGTGGCCACGGGACGATTCTTGCTCTCACCTTTTTCGCTGCGTTTCGCAATTTTCACATTTCAATCTGCTCGCAGATTGTTGACAAGCTGCGCTTGACCCGATAC
>NZ_JBBNIH010000078.1:0-5085 GCF_040094125.1 Faecalibacterium longum | reverse complement strand
ATCTGGTAGAGCGCCACCTTGCCAAGGTGGAGGTAGCGAGTTCGAGCCTCGTCGGCCGCTCCATAATGGAGCAGCAACAGTTGCTCCGAATATGGTGACGTGGCCAAGTGGTAAGGCAAGGGTCTGCAAAACCCTCATCCACCAGTTCAAATCTGGTCGTCACCTCCAAAAGATTCCCGGGTGCTGAGGCATCCGGGATTTTTTGTTGTTTTGCTCGTTAAATAATCTACTTATTGGGGAAAGCTTGTCTTCCCTCTTCGCTCTGTGCTATGCTAAAAGAGTCAGCGCTGTCCATCGTGGTGCTCTGCATCGTTTTGTTCAGCACCCCCATTGAGACCTATATGAGCTACGCTCTCAACCGCATCTTCGACACCGCCATTGGCGTCATCGCAGCGCTGCTGGTCAACTACTTTCTGCCCCGGCCCCGGGTCGTTTCCCTCTGGGAAGGGTTCAAAGGCTCGTTCAAGAAGGACAGTAAAGTCTGAATGCTTTTCCGCGCCCCGCTCCGGCAGGGCGCTTTTCTTTTGCCCTCTGCCGTGATACAATGGGCATACTATCATTTTCCCTGAAAGGAGGCCGCGCCATGCCTGCCGAACTTCACACCACCCTCACGCCGGACACCCCGGTACGCTATCTCAAGGGCGTCGGCCCCAAGACTGCCGAGCGGTTCGAGAAGCTGGGCATCCTGACCCTCAGCGACCTGCTCTGCCACTATCCCCGCCGGTATCTGGATTTTTCAAAGCCCTACTCCATCGCCGAGGCCCCCGCCGACACCGAGTGCGTCGTGAAGGCCGAAGTGTTTGCAAAGCCCGGCGGGCGCATCCTGCCGGGCGGGCGACGGATGGAGCGCATCACCGCCGGAGACGATGTATCCAGCCTCGAGATCACGTGGTTCAATAATCCATACGCCGCCCAGAAGCTGGAGCTGGGGCAGGAATACTATTTTCAGGGCATCGTGACGGGCGGGATGCTCCGCCGTCAGATGGTCAACCCGCAGGTGCGCACCGACGCGCAGGTGAAGTCGTCGCCTTTCGAGGCCGTCTACCCCCAGACCGAGGGGCTGACCAGCAGCGCCATCGCCAAGTGCGTCCGCCAGCTCCTCCCCCACGCGGAGCTTCTGCCCGACCCGCTGCCCTCTGAGATGCTGAAAAAATACCGCCTGCTCTCCAAGGCCGACGCCGTCCGGGCCATCCACTGCCCCGCCACGGAGGAGGAAGCCTTTGCGGCGCGGCGGCGGCTCATCTACGAAGAGCTTCTGGTCCTACAGCTGGGTATCGGCCGGATGAAGAACCACGGCGCGGCCTCCACCGGCGCGCCGATGAAGAAAGCCGACGCCTCCCCTTTCTGGGAGTCGCTGCCCTTCTCCCCCACCGGCGCACAGCGGCGGGCCGTGGAAGAGATCCTGACCGACATGTCGGGCGAAACGTCCATGAACCGCCTTTTGCAGGGCGACGTGGGCAGCGGCAAAACGCTGGTGGCTGCTGCGGCTATCTGGGCCTGCATCCGGGCCGGGTATCAGGCCGCACTGCTGGCCCCCACCGAGATCCTGGCCAGCCAGCACGCCGAGAACCTGAACCGCCTGCTCTCCCCCTTTGGGATGCGGGTGGCCCTGCTCACCGGCGGCATGAAAGCCGCCGCACGGCGCACCACCCTCGCCGCCATCCGGGACGACGAGGCCGACCTCATCGTAGGCACCCACGCCATCCTCAGCGAGGGCGTGGAGTTCGCCCGGCTGGGTCTGGCCGTCGTGGACGAACAGCACCGCTTCGGTGTGCGCCAGCGGGGCCTGCTGGCCGAAAAGGCCGCGAATCCTCACCTGCTGGTCATGAGCGCCACCCCCATCCCCCGGACGCTGGGGCTACTGATGTATGGCGACCTCGACATCTCCATCCTCGACGAGCTGCCGCCGGGCCGCAAACCCGTCAAGACTCGCTGCATCACCGGCAAAAAGCGGGCCGACCTCTACGGCTTCCTTGATAGAGAAATCGATTCCGGACGACAGGTGTATATCGTCTGCCCTGCCATCGAGGACGCGGGCGGCAGCGGCCTGAACGCCGTCAAGAGCTACTATGAGGACATCGCAAAAGCCTATCTGCCGGACCGCCGGGTGGGCCTGATGCACGGCAAGCTCAAGCCGAAGGAAAAGGCCGAGGTGATGAACGACTTCAAATCCGGACGTTTGGACGCTCTCGTGTCCACCACCGTCATCGAAGTCGGCGTGGACGTGCCGAATGCGACGGTCATGGTCATCGAAAACGCCGAGCGGTACGGCCTGAGCGCACTGCACCAGCTGCGCGGGCGTGTGGGACGCGGCGCAGCGGAGAGCTGGTGCTTCCTCGTCAGCGACAATGCCTCCGAGTCGGTGCAGAAGCGGCTCAAGTTCCTCTGCTCCACCTCAGACGGCTTCGCCGTGGCGCAGTACGACCTCGAGACCCGCGGCCCCGGCGACTTTTTCGGAAACCGCCAGCACGGTCTGCCGACCTTGCAGATCGCCGATTTGATAAACGATACCCGCACCCTCCACGCGGCCCAGAGCGAGGCTGTGGCCCTTCTGGCCGAAGACCCGCTTCTCGAGCGGCCCGAACACGCCCTGCTGGCCCGTCAGGTGGAGCAGATGTTCGACAAAGCCGGAACAATGAATTGAGTAACGAAAAAGGACTGCCCGCGGCAGTCCTTTTTCGTTATCTTCTCTTCCACCACGGCTTCTTCTCGCCGATGCTCACTACATCGCAGAAGAGGCAGCGGCTCTTGGTAGAGAGCTGCACATCCTTGTGATGGCAGCCGAAGAACCATTTCTTGTAAGTCGTTTTCATGACGACCTTGTCGAGGAAGAGGTGCAGCCGGTTATTCTCGCCCTCAGCCAGCACGCTGAAATCCAGAAATTTGCTTGGCGCGTCGTGGGTCAGCACATAATCTACCTGCCAGCCGTTCGCTTCCAGCGCGGCCTCGCAGCGGGCGTATTCCTCGTCCGAGGGCATCTCCTGCGGCCACCAGTTGACGTGGGCTTCCCGCTCTTCCTTGTCCGGGCTTTCCGCTCCGCCGAAGCAGAGGTACTTCTTCCGTTCCAGTTCCAGTACACTGCCCCTGCAGACGTGGTACACATTGCCTCCCAGCGGCTGCACCAGCCCGCCGAACCGCTCTTCGGTGGGGTACTGTTCCAGCAGGTCATAGTTCTCGTGGCTTCCATCGAGGAAAAGGATGGTGTAAGGCCGCTTGCACAGCCAGTCCAGATTCTTCTGCTCGGCCTTGCTGCCGTCCCACACGAAGCCGAAATCGCCCAGCACAACGACAAAATCGCCCTTGCCGGCCCGGCGCAGCTCCCCGTCTTTGAAGCGGTCCAGCTCGCCATGGGTGTCGCCCGTAAGATATACCATCCTCTGCCTCCTTTTGCGGAGTGTGAAATCGCCCCAAAAGCCTTGTCACGCTCCGCCAAACCTGTTATTATAAAGTATAAGGCCCTTCGCTGAGCCTGTTTTTGTTCCGTAAGAACGGACAGCACATTTTGTCCGATACTCTAATATATTATCGCTTTTTGAGGAAAATGTCCACATGAAACGTATCGTCACCCTATTTCTGAGCCTTATCCTGCTGCTGAGCTGCCTGTGCGCGCCGGCTTCGGCCATGTTCGACCCCAGCCTCTTCTACGAGGTGCAGGCCAAGAGCGCCTACATCGTCAACACCGACACCAACATCATCGTCTACGACAAGGACAGCTCCCGTCAGGTGCCTGCCGGGGGCCTGACCAAATATATGACCATCGCGCTGCTGCTGACGAATTACGCCGACCAGCTCGACAACACCTTCCAGATGCCCTTCGCCATCTCGGATTACGTCCACAACAGTGATAATGCCGATATGCGCTCCAATGAGACCTTCACCTACCGGGAAGCTGTCTACGCCATGCTTCTGCGCAACGCCAACGAGGCCGCGATGGGCCTTGCCTACAGCCTTTCGGGCGGCGACCTTGCAGGCTGGGTGAGCCAGATGAATACCCTCTCCCAGCGCATCGGCACCACCGGAAGCACCTGGACGGACGCCTGCGGCCTCGACAGCGGCAATGTGACTACTGCCGTGGATATGTACCTCATCCTACGGTATCTGATGAGCTTTGATGCCTTCGTGGACATCTCGTCGGCCCCCGCCTTCACCATGCCCGCCAAGGAAAAGCACACCAAGAGTTTCGTGCTGCTGAACCAGAACGTCGCCCTCAACAAGACCAGCGGCGGCAGCTTCTACCGCAAGTCTATGCAGGGCGGCATGTGCGATGTGATGGCCTACAAAAACGACCACGGCGACCAGAGCTATGTTTCGTGGGCCAATCAGGACGGCTCCACCTATATCTTCTGCATCATGCAGAGCCCCGACACCTGTGACACCTACGGTTACGCCAACCGCCGCCCGGCCCTCTACGAAACGACCCGCCTCATCGACTGGGTGTTCCAGAGCTTTTCCATCCAGCCTGCGCTGGACACCGACCTTGCTCTGGCAGAGATCCCCGTGAAGTATTCCTCCGACACCGACACCCTCAAGCTCTACCCCGACAACAGCATGATGACCCTGCTGCCCTCTTCGGGCGACGGCACCGTGACTCAGAAATACTTCCATCTGCCCGACTATGTCTGCGCCCCCGTCCAGCAGGGCGATATTGTCGGCACCGTGGAGCTGAAGCTAGCCGGCGAGACCATCGGCATGGTCAACCTCATCGCCGGGCAGGACGTGAGCCGGAGCAGCCTGCTCTACTCTTTCTCGAAGCTGCAGGGGTTCTTCGGCAGCCTCTACCTCAAGGTAGTGCTCGTCGTCAGCGCCATCTGCGCCATCATCTATGTGGCGTGGGTCCTGCTCAACTCCCCCCGCACCCGCCATTCCTCCAAAAAAGTCCACCGCTACGGCCGTCCCCGCGACTGAGCCGTGCGGTCAGCTTCTTTTCTGAAAAAGCTGTAAAAAGCAGTTGACAAATACGCCCCCAAGTGGTAATATATACAGGCAGTCCGTGACTGCGAAAAACTGTATATGGGCGTGTTCCCGAGTGGCCAATGGGGACAGACTGTAAATCTGCTGCTTTTCAGCTTCGGTGGTTCGAATCCA
>NZ_JBBNIH010000077.1:0-8437 GCF_040094125.1 Faecalibacterium longum | reverse complement strand
TGCCCCATGAAGCGTTTTGTCAAGTGCTTTTTTGAGTTATTGACGCTAATTATCGTGAAAGTGCGAAAGTGCAAAGTGCAAAGGGTCTGCGTTTTGCACTTTCAGCTTGCGGGTTCGGGTGGCTGCTTCTTCTTGATGAAGTTGTACCATTGACCGCCGACACGCCTTGCGCCTAAAATGCCGCCCATGTTGCGCTTGGCGTTCTGTACTGTCCTCTCGGATATTCCGGCTTCGGCTGCGGCTTTTACAATGTCCTCGCTGGCAAGCTCTTTTCCGTCTGCCAATAGGTCAAGTATCAGCCTTTCGGCTTGCTCGGTCTTGGTGGCGGTGTTCCCGCCCGCGCCGGACAGCAGTTCGTCGGCGGTGATGTCGTATTCGCCTATCCACGAAAAGCCCGTTTTCGGGTCAAGGCAAAAGGCAACGGGCTTGCCCTCCGGCGCAAGGGAAGATTTGTCATGGACGATAACGCGCACATTCGGTTCTCGCTTCACGCGCCCGATCAGTAGGACGCTCCTTGCTGCGGCGCGGAAGTCGATAGAACCTAAGCCCCGGTATGCGCTCTGCCCTCCGGCAGCTTTGTTGAGATGTCCGATAAGGATAACGGCACACCCGGTACGCTCGGCAACATCGGCAAGGCGGCGGAAGATAGGGCGCACTTCGTTAGCCTTGTTCATGTCGGCTTTGTCGCCCATGTACGCCTGTATGGGGTCAAGGATAATCAGCCGCGCCCCGTTCTGCGTAATTGCTTTCTCTATGCGCTCGTCGGACAGGGTAAGCTCCCGCTTGGCTTCATCAATCACAAGCACGCGGTCAAGGTCGGCTTCGGCTTCTATTAAGCGGGGCTTGACGGTATCGCCCAGCCCGTCCTCGGCGGTCTGGTAAATTACTTGGAATGGCGGCAAGGGCTTCATTCCCGGCAGCGTTCCCCCGGTGGTGCAGGCGGCGGCAAGGCGTAGGGCAAAGGTGGTCTTGCCCTCGCCGGGATTGCCTTGCACAATGGTTACTTTCCCAAAGGGAATATACGGCTCCCATAGCCATTCAACGGTCTGTGTATCAACCTCGCTCATTCGGATAATCTCAACGGTTTCTTCCTGCGGCGGCTCTTTCAAGCCGTAAATCGCTTCCCGGATATACTTCCCGTCCGCGATTTCTGCCCGGTGCTGCAATACCTCGTTCCAGTCCTTGTAAAGCGGCACAAGGCGGTGGACGGTCAAGCCCTCCGGCACAAGCTCTGCAAGGCGGCTGCAAGCATCGTTTCCGGCTTGGTCGCTGTCAAGGCAGAGATAGACGGTCTGAATGTCTGGACGGTCAGAGAGGAAGCGTAAGAGGGCTTTCTCGCCTACGCCGCCCAACGATAAATAGCTCTGCTTCTGCCAGCCCTTTTTGAACAGGCAGAGGAAAGATAAGAGGTCTATCGGGGCTTCAAAGACAAACAACCTTTCGCCCTCGCCACGGTAGCAGAAGTTAAAGGATTTGTCGCTGCCTTTCACATCAAGCCGAAAACTCCCGGCTGTGCCGCGCTGATGGGCGTATCGCGGTATGCCGCTTTCATCTCTGCCGACGAATACGGCGTTATGGTGGGCGGCTTCCTCGTAAATGTCGCCATTGGAAAGAAAAAAGCCCGTCACATCTTCATCAATGCGGCGGGCTGCTGTGAGGTAGTTCCTCGCTATGCGGTTGTCGGTGCTGCGGGGTGGCAGTCGGAAGTCGGATAGGGGCGCGGGGCAATGTCTGTCCGGCGGCGGGGCGGCTCCTTTTTCGCCTGTCAGCAGTTCAACGGCTTCGGTGAAGCTCTTGCCGAAAAACTCCATGACAAAATCAACGGGGCCGCCGCCCTTGCTCTGGCTGTGCCTGTACCATTTGTTTCCCCGGACGGTCAAGCTGTCGTGCCGTTTCCAACGGTATTCATTCCCGGCGCGGGTAAGCTGCTCGCCCTGTGATTGCAGGAAAGAAACAAGGTCGGCTTGGTTGGCGCGGTCTATCTGCTCTTGGGTGTAATACATGGTTAATACCTCTCTTTCTGTGGTTGAATTGTTCATAGTTTTGAAGTAAAATAAAGTCAACAAACTTGAATTTGACAAAGGAGTGTGATTGTATGAAAAGGCAACTGCAAGGTATAGCATTGATTTTAGTTAGTATCCTGCTGATGTTAGGATATGGCAATGTGGCTTTTTTTGATTTAAGTTTCAAATGGGCTTTAATCTTTTCAGTTATCGGCATTACTGGCGTTATAATGACATTTTTACCCGATAAGAAGTGAACACATTCCTTTGTCGGATGGGAATAGAGGACGGACAGGCAAATCAGCTTGCCCGTCCTTTTCTTTATCGCTCCTGTTCCTGCCGCTTGGTGTGGTTCTGTGTCTGCTCCGGCTGCTCGGCTTTCAGTGCAATATCAACGCACTTGCGTATCTTCTGAAGCTCGGCAACCTCGGCGCGGGTAGCTTTCAGTTTGGTGTAGTCGGTATCTCTCTGCTCTTTGAGGTCGGCGTATTCATGTTTCCATTTGGAGATAGGCAGCGTCTTTGTATCTGTCAGATTTGCATGGAGATAGCGGCTTGCTGCGTTCCATAGGGTCAGTTCGGCGCGGTGGGCTTCCTCATACTTATCCCGTTTGTTCGTCCAGCCGTTTTTCAGCTTTTTCAGTTCGGCATGAATGGGCTTATACTGCAAATAATTCTCGCCGTTCTCTATCAGCTTTTGCAGTTCTTTCATGCGCTGCTCGGCGGTTTTCATTCCCTCCCGGATTGAATAGGCTCTATCACTGACAGAGGAAAGGGCTGCGTCCAGCTCATCAAGATTAGAGATACCATGCTCGGAAAGATAGTTGACCGCCGCCGCTATGGTTTTCAGTTCTTCGGCTGCGTGCTGCTGTTGCCAACGCTGTGAATACTTCCGGCTCTTTTCTCTCTGAACGCTCAAATACTTCATCAACAGATTTGCGAGGTCGGGAGATTGCGACGGCTGTTCTGGGGCGGTTTCCCGCGCTTTGAACAGGTCGGCAATCCATTCTTTGAGCTTCCCAATCTGCGCCCGGATTTCCCGGATAAGGCGGTTTGCCTTTTGAATATTGCGGTTCAGTTCGCCTTTCTCGGTGGCGATACCTTTCTTCTCCATCTGGCAAGCCGCCACGCCCATGTGGACGGTGGGTATCTCGTCAATGCCGCGCTCGGCGTTGCTGCGGTGGTCGATACGCTCCGGGCTTCCGTTCCTCTCCAAAAAGTCGTTGGTATAGTCAGCCCATGCCTTGCGCCAAACAAGCGCATTCTCTTGGCTGTTCCAGCCCGTGAGGTCAACCTTGTGCGTCTTATATCTGCCGCTTGGCAAGCGGATACGCTCACCGTTTTCATCAAGGTCATATTCCTTTTTGGACTTTGCCGCCCACGCGCCGCGCCCGTCAAGGGGGCGCATGGTAAGCATGATATGACAATGGGGATTGCCGCTGTCGGTGTCGTGAATGGCAAAATCCACACACATTCCTCTGGAAACAAATTGAGAGGAACAGTATTCCCGGACAAGCCGGATCTGTTCCTCTCTGGATAATTCTATGGGGAGCGCCGCGTCAATCTCTCTGGCAAGCTGGGCGTTCCCGGCTTTCTCGTAAAGCTCCACGCTGTTCCACAAGGTTGAACGGTCAGCGAATGAGGGCGGTGCGTGGGGCGGCAGCATGATTTCTGTATGGGCAACGCCGCCTTTGCGGGTGTAGTCATGGGTCATTCCGTCCCATTCGTTTGTCAGCTTTTCGCCGCTTCGGTAGGCGGCTGCGGCAACGGCTGATTTGCCTTTTCCTCGGCTCACAATGCCGATGTTCCAATGGTAAATGGCTATGGGTATCACCTCCCGGATAGGATAATAAAACCCGCAAAAACAGTACAGACGCCAACGGCGGGTGTACTGTTTTTGTGGGTGTGCAGGGATAGCCGCGAAGCGGCGCAAGGGGTGCAGCCCCTTGTTGCGGCAAAGCCGCCATATCGGAGCGCGGGGAAATCTCCCTGCGCGGAGATAAGCCCTCGGCAGAGCGCACACGCCCGTAAGGGTGTATAAGTGCGCCCTTTGTTCCAAAGGGATTTATTCGGCGTTCCCGCTTTCGGCTCGTTTTTTCAAAAACTCCCGCGCTGGCTCACTGGTTAGGGCAAGCCGGAGAAGCGCAGCGGCTTCCTCGTCGGTCATGTTCTTTGCTTCCGGCACAACGCTTTCAAAGACCGCGCCCCGGACAATAAGGCGGTGGCTGCGCGTTCTGCGTTCCTCTTTGGATAGCTTCTGACGCAACATTTTTTCCCGGTTCTCAAACTGCTGGATTTTCTTCTTTCCGTCCTCAATCTCGGCTTGCAATTCCTCGCGGGTTTTCTCTCTCGGTTTCGTCATGGGTGGTCGCTCCTTTCTGTCCGTAGACATAGAAAAAGGACAGTCGATTTGCTCGGCTGTCCTGATGGTAGTATTAAATTTTCATGGGGTTATCCGTTGAAAGAACTTAGGTCAAGCGCACCATTATTTATCAGCTCTTGGATAATGGTAGCCAAATCGTTTTTCACACTTTCGCTTTCAGTTTTTGCACCCGCATTTTCAACGTATACGGTGCTATCTCCCAACTTAAAGGTCGCATAGTAAATTACATTCTGTTCTCCCACGCTGTTCCGGTCTGTTACAAAATATCCTGCCGTCACGCTTGTGCCATTTACTTCGCTACTTTCTTCACTTCCTACAATCTTCGTATCAAGTAGTGCTATATCCGTTGTAGATATTACCACTTTGGCATTTTCGATTTTTCCCTCAAAACCAATCAATTCTTTGTTGCTGTCGGAAACAGTATCATCAACACGAAAAACTGCATGAGCTGTAACGGTCAAGTTTGGAAAAAGAGATGCAGCTTCCGTTTCCGTAAGTTGCCTTGTTGTTATAGTCCCGTCAATGTCAATGCTTGAGCCAGCAGTTTCCGATTTTACAAAGATGATTTCATTTCCGTTGTCCAAAGTGGCAATGTCAGTTTTGTTCCCGAACAATCCACTTTGAAATACGCCTACGCCTAAAACAGCAATTACTGCAAAGCAAGCCGCCATAGCTCCCCACTTAACCCAACCGGGTTTCTTTGCTTTCTTTTTGTAGTTAAGGGCTTCATCGACATATTTTGTGTCAAGCTCGCTCATAGCGTCGGAAAACTTCTTTGCGTTCATACGAATACCTCTCTTTCAATCAAATATTGCTTCATCTTCTCGCGGATACGGGTCAGCCGGACAGAAATGTTTTTTTCTGAAAGCCCCATAAACTCGGCTATGTCCTTATAGCTGTCGGAAAACCAATAGCGGCGCATGAAAATAACGCGGTTTTCGGTAGTCAGCGTGTCTAAAAATGCTTCAATGATACGGGCTAACTCTTTGGCTTCGATTTCTGCTTCTACTGTATTCGGGGCTGCTATACAGGCTTCAATTTCTTCCAAAGCAATCGTGTAATGGCTGCTCCGTTTGGCTGCTTCCTTTCTCCAATAGACTTTGAGTGAAATGTTCCGAACGATTTTAACAAGATAAGATAGCAGCGGGTTAGGTCGTGCCGGGGGAATGGCGTTCCATGCGCCTAAATAAGCGTCGTTTACACATTCCTCCGCGTCTTGTCTGCTGCCTACGATATGGTAGGAAAGATTGTGGCAGACCTTTCCGTATTTTATATCCAGCTCTCGTATGCCTTGTTCTGAACGTCCAAAAAACATTTCTATGATTTTTTCGTCGTCTATCATCTCACCGCCTCCTTTCGGGCTTCACCTATGTACTACGGTTTCAGCGGCAAATACTACATCTAATCCGAAACTTTTTCAAAAAAATTATAGCACATCTTTTTGAATAGGGTGTGTCAAGTTGCCGGAATGTTTCTTTGCCGCTTTGCTGGCGGCGTTCCTCCGTTCTTCGCTGTATGGGGCGGTCAGACGGAAAGAGAAACGCCCCTTTACAATCTCAAACTCCATGCAACCCGTTTCGGGGTCTGCGTCGGTCTGGCGGCACTGGTCGGGGTACTGTCCGGAGTAGGCGGCAAGCCGCTTCTTTAAGTCGGTGTTGTGTGTGCGGATATGGATAAGGGGGTCTTTCTCGTCAAACCATATATCGGTGGTCTTTTCCTGCTTCGTAAGCCCTGTTCTCATAAACTCTCCTTTCTGCGCCCCTGTTACGCAATAGGGGCATTTTTCGGGTGTTTTTCTTGGCTCTTGACTTGGGGAAAATGAGGATTTTCAAATAGAAACCGCCCGGACAGGGAGTGTATCGTCGGGGCGGCTGTTATCGCAAGATTTCTGTTTTTTCCGGCTCTTGACCGTCAGACGCGGATAAACGCGAGCTGTCGGCAAGTACCAGTTTGAGCAGCTTGTCGCGGAATGTTTCTGTGCTGCTGTGATTGAAAAATAACTCCGCAACAATGGTCTGCCCGTTCCTCTGGGTCGTGATGATACTGTCGGGGGTCTGTTCTGCCATAGGCGGCTCCTTTCTTTGGGCGCAAAAGAGGGATTTCCCGTAGTTCGGAAAATCCCTCTTGGTTGACGGTTATTCTGTTTTACTGTGTGGGCTGTGCGGCTGCCTGTGCCTTTCGCCTTGCCCGGTATTCCCGCGCTTTCATGCGGTCATACTCCCGTTGCTTTTCAAGATTTCTCGCCCGGTACTCCTTTGAATACTGCCGGTGATAGGCGCGGCTCTTTTCCTTTTTGGCTTCTTCGATTTCCTCCCGCATTTGCCGGATTTCCTGCTCGGTCGGTTCTGCAAGCTGTGTCACTTCATTCTCAAACTTGCCGATATAATTGAAATATATGCTGATGTGCTGGATTGCGTATCTCGCCCTTTTCTGGTCGCGCTCATGCACTTCAATCCGGCTGATAAACTCGTTGAGAATGGTGGGTGTAAGGTCGGTAAAGGCGGCATGGCGTTCCGTCAGCTTCAAAAACCTCTGCGCCCGTCCTCCCGCGTTCTCATAAGCGGATAGCTGCTCTTGTAGCGTGGCAAGTTCCGCTTTCAGCGCGTAGTATTCTTCTGAATACTTCTGCGACATCTGCTCATAGCGGTCTTGCGGGATCGTGCCGAGGGCGTTGTCCTCATAGAGCTTGTTCAGCACCTTGTCAATCTGTTCAAGGCGTGTCGTGATTTGCGGAATACGCTTCTGCTGTTTCTTGGTCTGGTCGGTCTGCTGCATGGCAAGGTTCTTTTTCACTAAGGCTTCAAACTCCGCCCGATTGCTGATAGAATAGTCCTCGATTTTCTTCAGCACTTCCGTGATGGTCTGCATGAGCAAGTCCGCGTCCATGATGTGCGGGGAGTGGCATTTAGGGTTCTTGGCTTTTCCCTTGTGGTACTCGCTGCAATAGGCAACATGGCGCTTGCCGCCGTTCCGGTAATCTATACGAATGTGCATTTTTGCGCCGCAGTCCTTACAGAAAAGCAAGCCGGACAGAGGGTGGATTTCCCCGTCCCCGTTGGGGCGTTTGACGGGCGCGTTTTTCAAAATCCGCTGTACGGTTTCAAAATCGCTGCGGCTGATAATCGGCTCATGCACATTTTCTGTGATGTGCCACTGGCTCCGGTCTACATAGTGGTTATGTTTATCCCGGAAATGCTTTGTAGTCTTGAAGTTGACCACATCGCCGCAATACTCCTGCCGTGTGAGGATATTGGTCAAGGTGGCTTTGTTCCACTTGCAGCGGTTATCCTCGTTGAGTGTCTTATTTTTACAGGTTCCCCGCCCGCGGTCTTTCATGTAGAAAGTGGGGGACGGGATTTGTTCCTGTGTCAGATATACGGCGATTTGGTTTCGGTTTTTCCCGTCCAAAAACAGACGGAAAATAAGGCGTACAACCTCGGCGGCTTCCTCGTCGATTATCCAAAAGTCCTTGTTATCCGGGGCTTTGATATAGCCGTAAGGGGCTTCGGTGACAATCGGCTTTCCACTCATGCCTTTGGTCTTAATGCCCGTTTTCACTTTCTTGCTGATGTCCTTTGCATACCACTCCGACATGATATTGATAAAGGGCGCAAACTCCAATGTGTCGGGCTTCTCGCTGTCAATGCCGTTGTTGACCGCGATAAAGCGCACATTGTTCCGTCTGAATATCTCCATCGCATTGCCTACTTGGAGATAGTCGCGCCCCCAGCGGGTAAGGTCTTTCATAATGCAGACACCGATTTTCCCGTTTTCCACATCGTCCATCATGCGGGAGTAGGCGGAACGGTCAAAAAATCTGCCGCTTTCGTCATCGTCGATGTAGTGCCGGATATTGGTCAGGTGCTGCCCTCTGGCATAGTTCTCCAAAAATATTTTTTGGTTCTGTATGCTGTTGCTCTCGCCGCCGTCCCTGTCCTCGTCGCCCACGGAAAGGCGGGAGTAAAGGGCTGTAATTTTGCTATAATCAGTCATGTGCATAACCTCCTGTGCGTCCATGTATGTGTCATTTACACTTAAAATTATGCACTCCA
>NZ_JBBNIH010000076.1:0-16876 GCF_040094125.1 Faecalibacterium longum | reverse complement strand
ATCCTGACAGGCAGTTGCCGTGTCATTTTTCGAAAACTGTTTTACGGATACCCAGCAAGTGGGAACTTCCTGTTTTTTGTTGTTTGCATGATGAACCTGTTCCGCCTGCCATAGGCAAGCTCGCGTTTGCGAAGCGCAGCGCAGCAATGAAAGCCCCAGTGGGGCTTTTGAGCGACCGAACGGTCTTGCGCAGCAAGATGGAGGGGCCTCGCCCCGACAAGTGACCGCTGGCCTTCCTCGCTGTTCCAGCAGGCAGGGATGGCTGGGTAGAATGCCCGTGCCAGACGGTCGATGACTTCATCGGGATAATGGGAAGTGTTTGTGGACTTTTTCTTTTTGTTCAAACGCACGCTCCTTTGGACATCGGTAAACAGCATATCTATGAAAAGGTCTTCTACGCTGATGTCCAGACCCTTGCAGATACGTTCCAGCGTGTTCAAGGTTGGATTCTGAACGCCGCGCTCAATATGCCCAACGTATGCGGCATTCATGTCACAACGTAAAGCAAAAAGCTCTAGGCTTAACCCCTCTTCTTTGCGTATTTTTCGGATCCGTTCTCCAACAAGGGATGCTAGTTCGGCTGGTTCAGATTCAGGCTGATCTTTCGCTTTTTTCACAGAGAACACCTCATTTGCGGGCAATCATCAGATGCCACGGAACGTAAAGGTGAACTCCACAGGCTTGGTTACATCAGGAATATACTCCGGGTGGACATTGGCGCCCCAGCTGTCATCACCGCCGACGCCCATCTGCTCGCCGATGGCACGAATCACCGTGTAATGGACCGGGGGCAGCTCGTAGGGATGCTTGGCACTCTCCATTTCATGGGGAGTGTAGGGCAGCGCAGAGAAGAACATGGGCTTTGCGGCATCTGCGGTAAACAGCAGCCCGCGACCCTTGCGGTCCATTACCTTTGCCCAGCGCACAGCGGTCTTTGCACCGCACTCCTGCGGCACAAGGTACTGTGCCATGTTGTCTGCGACCTTGTTCTGGTAAATGCCCAGCTTTGCACCATGCTGACGATCCCAGTAGGTCTCCGCAGGGCCGTTTCCGTACCACTCCACCGTGTCGTAGTCAGCGTCGATCTTGAACAGTACGCCGAACTCCGGCATTGCTGCAAGTCCTTCCACCGGGTCATAGTGCAGGGTGGTCTGGATGCGGCCATCACCGAACACACGGTACTGCAGGCTGCACTCTGCTGCGGGGCTGGTCTGGAGGTTATAGAGATAGGTCACGACCACGCTGTCGGCTTCCACCTCGCAGGTGGGGTTCTGGAGGATGGTGCCGCCATGAACAGACGGAATTTCCTTGCCGATGCCCTTGGCGGTAGCGTACAGGCTTGCCAGCTTCCACTGACCGCGAACGCCGCCCATGTTGTTGCCGCAGTCGTTGTCGGTGGGAGCGCGCCAGAAGTTGGGCCGGGGAATCTCCTGAATCATCTCCTTGCCGGCATAGCGGTAGGAAGTCAGACCGCCGTTCAGATCGGAGAACAAAACATCGAAATTCTCGCCCCGGACACCGATATTGTGTGTACCGTGCGTAACGGTAAACGGCGTGACCTTCTTGCTGGGAATGGAACGGACCACAGCAATCACACCCTGTCCAAAGGCGACTTCATGGCCTTTCTTTGCCCAGCTGGTGTCCTCCTTCAAACGGAAGCTGATGGTCACTGCATATTCACCGGGGAGCGCAGGAACTATAAACGGCAGCGGGAAGCTGGAACGCTCTTCGGGAGCAACATCAATATTGGGCAGTTCCTGTTGCTGATACAACTTTCCATCACGGTGCAGCAGTGCAACGCAGTCGAAAGCGTCCGTAGAGGTGAACAGGTTCTTATTCCAGACTTCGAAGCCAGAGTTGTCGATGGAAACGGCGATGTTCTGATAGCAGAACTTGACCTCCTGCATCTTGGGAGAAGGAGCACGGTCACCACCGTAGGCAATGCCGTTTCCGCTGAAATTATAGTCGGTAGGACGCTCGCCGAAGTCGCCGCCGTAGGCTTGGAACCACTTGCCGTAGCGGTCTTTTTTCCAGATGGACTGGTCGATGTAATCCCAGATGAAGCCGCCCTGATAGCCGCAGTCCTTCTGGTCGGCAAGTTCCGTGTACTTGTGCAAAGCACCGTTGGAGTTGCCCATAGCATGAGAATATTCGCACTCGATATAAGGCCGCTTATCGCCCTGTGCCAGATACTCTTTAATGTCCTTCACAGTGCTGTACATATGGCTCTCGATATCGGTGGTTTCGAGGAAGCGGGGATCATTGACCACACCTTCGTAATGCACCAGACGGGTGTCATCAAAGCGGCGGACCATCTCTGCCATCTGGAGCAGGGTCTCACCGCCAAACGATTCGTTGCCCAGAGACCAGATCAGAACAGCAGGATGATTTTTGTCACGCTGGTAAGTGGAATTCATGCGGTCAAACAAGACAGCTTTCCACTCCGGCTTATCATTGGGCAAAACGCCCTCGATGCCGCGAATGCCAGCCTGATGAATATCCCATGTGCCATGGGATTCCAGATTGTTCTCTGCGATCAGATACAGACCATACTCGTCGCACAGGTCGTACAGTGCATCCTGATTCTGGTAATGGCTGGTACGGATGGCATTGATGTTGTTCTGCTTCATGGTGATGATATCCCGAAGCAGTTCCTCATGGGTGTGTACGCCCACAGCACGACCCGTAATGGAGCTGAACTCATGACGGTTGGCACCCTTGAACACGATGCGCTTGCCGTTGAGCAGCATCCGATTGTTCTTCAACTCGAACTTGCGGAAACCGACTTTCTGCCCGGTCACCTCTACCAGATGGCCTGCATCGTCCAGCAGCTCGATTTCCAGTTCATACAGAGCCGGGTCCTCTGCACTCCACAGGTAGGGGTTCTCCACCGCATGGCTGAACAGAGCAGAGCCGCCCTTCAGTGCGATTTTTTCGGAGAACACTTCCAGTTCACTGCGGCGCAGGGTCAGACGGGCTGCGCCCTTACCCTCCACCTGCAATGCAACTTCCAGCGTGGAATGAGTAAAATCATCCCCGGCAAACAGCGTTTTGACGGATACATCTTCCAGATGCACGGTGGGGATGGCGTACAGCCACACGCTGCGGAAGATGCCGGAGAAGCGGAAGAAGTCCTGATCTTCGCACCAGCTGGAGGAAGTCCACTTGAACACCTGCACAGCAAGTTTGTTCACGCCCGGCTGGAGATAGGGAGTCAGATCGAATGCGTGTGCGGAGAAGCTGTCCTCGGTGTAACCCACATAAGACCCGTTCAGCCAAAGAGCCATGCCGCTTTCCACACCCTCGAACTCGATGTGGACGGGCTTGCCCTGCATGGATTCCGGCAGCTCGAAGTATTTTACATAGCTTGCCACCGGATTGAACCGCTGCGGGATCTCACCCGGCTGTACTTCTTCACGGCCATCCCACGGATACTGAACATTCGCGTACTGGGGAATGTCGTAGCCCTCCATCTGGATGTGTGCCGGAACATGAATGTCATCCCAGCCGCTGCAATCGTAATCTGTCTTTTCAAAGCCGGGGATGGCACTGGTGTAGTTCTTTGCGTAGGCGAATTTCCAGATACCGTCCAGCTTCAGCGCCAAAGAAGAGGAGCCTGTCCGATATTCTTCGCGGGAAGCGTAAGTACGGAAACTTGCATGAGCATTCAGCACGTTTTCCTTGAAAAAGGTGGGGTCTTTTACTTTTGCAAAATCAAATGCAGCCATAGTATTTCCTCATTTACCTTTTATAATTTTATAATATTTCTCCAGCCTCCCCGGAGAAATCGCTGGATTCCTCCGGGGAACAGCAGATGAAGGAGAAATGATAATGGCTTGTTATCAGACTGCTGCACGCAGTTTTTCATTTGCTTCTTCGACCTTCATACGAGAGAGAATGAAGGTGATGATGGCATCCAGAGCAAACGGAATCACCAGATACATGATCTTCAGCATATTGATGCAGGAATCCGGCTGAACGGTCAGAGCGCTGTCAAAATGGCTTGCTGCCAGCAGCCAGCCGGTGATGGCAGTACCCAGACCGCCGCCCAGCTTCACACCGAGAGAAGTGCAGGAGTACATCGTGCCATCCACGCGCTTATGCTTCGTCAGCCAAGTATATTCAGAGCAAGCAGCAATCGCAGCGTTCATATCGCCCTGCCAAGGACCCTGACCAAGAGCTGCGATTGCAGTAAAGAGCAGCATCAAGGTCACATTGCCGCTGCCCATGTAACCAGCTACAGCAACCAGTGCACGAGAAATCGTTGCCAGAGTATAGCTCATTACATTCAGCTTATACATTCCATTCCACTTTGCAACCAAGGTCGGGGTGAACACCAGTGCGATGATCAGAGGAATGTTGATTGCCCAAGAGAATACACCGAACAGATTCTGGTTGCCAAGGATGTAGGTTGCATAGTAGGTGCCCATGCTGATCATGGCACCGTAGATCTGCTGCAAAATGTAGGTGACGCAAATCATCATATAATATTTGTTACCAGCAAGCAGCTTTGCAGCCTGAACTAGATTGTACTTTTCGTCCTGCTCGATTTCCTTTTTGTCGGTGGTATCCACCAATTCGCCTTCCGGCAGTTCCTTCACGGAGAAAACGGAGAGGGTGTTGACAAGCAGACCGATGATGGCGTAGATGATTGCAACAGTGCGCCAACCGGCAGCACCACCGCCCAATGCCGTAACAGCACCCAGCGTGATGGACTGGATGAGCAGGCTGGTGGCAAAGGCGAACATGAAACGCCAAGAACCCATCTCGACCTGTTCGGCACTGTTCTTCGTGACGAGAGCAGTCAGTGCAGAGTAAGCAATGTTGTTGGCAGTGTAGAATACAGCGTTCAGCAGAGTATATGCGATCAGGAACCATGCGTACTGTGCAAACTGTCCCAGATTGGTCGGAATGGCGAAAATTGCCACCAGCGTAATGGCACAGCCAATGTAGCCGTACAGCATCCAAGGACGGGCTTTGCCCATCTTAGAATGCGTTTTGTCAATCAAAGAACCAAAGAAAATGTCCGTCACACCGTCCAGCAGTTTGGAAACTGCAATCAGAGTGCCGACAATACCGGGGTTCAGGCCAACGGTGTTGGTCAGATAGATCATGACGAAGGAGGACAGGAATGCATACACCACGTTGCCTGCAATATCGCCTGAACCATAGCCGACTTTATTATACCACTTTAGATAACGTTTCTCAGTCATTGTGCTTTCTCCCATCTTGCTTGTTTTGTGTGGGCGCGACCAATCTGCTGCGCACTTCAGACTGGAATCCTCATTACGCAAGTTGCCCAAATCTCTTGCGTTTCGTCTGAAAATATTATAGAATCTAATGGAACGAAAAGATATAGACAAGATGGAACAAAATATGCACAAAATCAAAGAGTTTGTAATTTTTTGATAGAACATTTTCCAAATCACTGTAAAGTCTCTGAAGATGAGGAGGACGCAGGGATGTATTTCAACTCAGGATATTTGAACAACTCCCGTTTGGATTTCAAAGACAACTCAAAGCCGCTGGTCGTAGGCAGTTGCGGCACTTATCGCTTGAAAAAACGCCCTAAGCTACCTACTTTTTGGGCAAAGGGTCGCAGAGACTATCAAATCCTCTATGTGGCATCTGGTAAAGCACACTTCTGGTTCGATGGTGTTGAGGAAGTGGTGACTTCTGGACACATGGTGCTTTATCAGCCGAAAGAAATCCAGAAGTATGTCTATTATGTAGAAGATCATCCAGAGGTGTTCTGGATTCACTTTACAGGATATGATGTCAAAAACATCCTGAACTACCACGGAATACCCTTGGACAAGCACGTTTTTTACAGCGGCACACTGCCGGATTACAAAATGCTGTTCCGAAAGATCATCCGGGAACTGCAACAATGTGAATATGGCTATGAAGACTATATTGCTTCTCTCTTCAACATCATTCTGCTTTTAGTAAGCAGGCAACAGCAGGAAAGCGAGAAAACAACTACAAGCATCCCCGAAGAAATCGAAGCCGCCGTTGCCTACTTTAACGAGAATTATAATACAAAGGTCAGTGTGGACGATTACGCAGAATCGCTGCATATCAGTACGAACTGGTTTATCCGTAATTTTAAGCTGTACATGAAAATAAGCCCTGCACAATACATCCTGTCCCTTCGGATGGTAAATGCACAAAGCTTATTGGAGAACACCGAATACAATATTGGAGAAATTGCAGAGATCGTAGGGTATGATAACCCACTCTATTTTAGCCGGGTATTCAAGAAAGAGTATGGTGTCAGTCCGGCACAGTACCGAAAGAATCTGGAAGAATCTACTGAAAAATGAGAAAGATACCTTATAAATAAGGAGAGTAGAACCATGCCGATAAAAAATGCGATCCACAGCCAACAAGTCTACGACCCCACGGATGATTCCATCATGGCAGAGCAGGAACTTTGCATGGAGCGGCTGTAATCGTGATGTGCGTGAGGCTTTCCTCTGTATAGGATTTGAAGAGTCAGGAAGACCGATATGGCATCTTTTCCAGACCGATTTCACAGAGATAATGCTGCTCTTCTGAGATGTGTTTCTTCTTTTTCATACATTCCCTCGCTTGTATAATGCCGGGCAGATGTTCTTCGGCGGGGCTTCTTCCAAGAAAAATCACTCGTGAAGATTGAAACGGGAGTTTTACGGTACGCAGTGCCAGCAAGCAATGTTTTCGTCTATACAAAAACACTTTTTGCGTTGCAAAATGCTTGTTGGGAAAGTGCCCCAAACCCCTTTGTTCTGCATTTTTCAATGCAGGCTGCGCGTCCCGGCGGGACACTTTTTATCCGATGATACGTTCAGGGTCATTGAGAACTTGCATAAGGTGCGATGCAGCTTCTGCCAGAGAAGCATACTTCATCTGTTTATTACAAGTGACCTCTACGAGTATACCTTCCAGATTCTTCAAAGAATCGATTACCGGTCTATGAGTCGAGGCTCAACTCAGCCGCTGATCACTCAAGGCGATATGAGTAAAGTATCAATTTTATTACCGGATAAAAAGACTCTTTTAAATTTTGAGTCTATTGTCGGGCAACTCATGGAACAGTATCAGGCAAATTTACTTGAAAACGATAAACTTTCTGAATTGAGGGATACCCTTTTAGCGCAAACTATAAGATGATTCTGAAAAAGAACGGTGTCCATCTGATTTCCGTCATGGAACCCATTGCCGAGGGTTCACAGGGCATTCTGGTGGAAACGCTGCTGGAAGGTATGGCAGAATACTATTCGGCAGAGCTGTCCGAAAAGGTGATTCGTGGCCAGACGGAGAATGCTTTGAAGGGAAAGTGCACTGGCGGTACGGGAACCATCGGCTATAAAATCGACGGTGACAAGTTCTATCATCTTGACCCGTTGACCGCTCCGCTGGTGCTGGAAGCCTTTCAGCGGTATGACAACGGCGATAAAATGGTGGAGATCGTAAACTTCCTCAACGACAAGGGTGTCCGCAATATGCTGGGCGGAAAAATGACCCACAGCAGCGTGAACACCATGTTGAAGAACCGCCGGTACATTGGAGAATTGTCTTTCCGGGACATCGTTGTGCCGGATGCGATTCCGGTTATTGTTCCGAAAGACCTGTTTGACCGGGTGCAGAAGCGTTTGGATAAGAACAAGCGTGCCCCTGCCTGTAGCAAGGCAGACGAGGAATATCTGCTGACCACCAAGCTGTTCTGCGGCAAGTGCGGTGCGCTGATGTTTGGCGAAAGCGGAACCAGTGCCACCGGACGCACCTACTATTATTATAAATGCGCCAACGTCAAGCGGCGCAAGGGCTGCAACAAAAAGACCGTGCAGAAGGAATGGCTGGAAGATCTGGTCGTCCGGGAGACCATGAAGCTGATTCAGGACGATGCGGTGATCGACAAAATCGTTCAACTGGTTATGGATGTCCAGAATCAGGAAAACACCACGATTCCGCTGCTGGAAAAGCAACTGCGAGAGGTTAACAAAAAGCTGGACAACCTGATGAAGGCTATCGAGGACGGCTTGTACACCCGGACAACGAAAGAGCGTCTGGAAGAGCTGGAAATCCAGAAAGATGAACTGACTGCAAAAATCGCAGATGAAAAATTGAAGAATCCCAGCTTCAATGAGGGTTTCATCCGATTCTGGCTGATGAAATTTAGAAAGTTCGATATTTCGCAGAAAAAACAGAGAAAAGCGCTGATCGAAATTTTTGTAAATGCCATTTTTCTGTACGATGACCGGATGCTGATTACGTTCAACTACAAGGATGGCACCCAAACTGTCCGGTTTGAGGACACTTTGACCGCTAACTCAGCGGAGGAAAAAAGTTTGGATTTGTTCAGCTCTGCTGGACCAGAGCTCTTCAGTCGAGAGACTGAAGAGCTTTTTGTTATATCTGGAACTTTTGCAAACAACAGAGCCGCAGTCTTTTGGGAGACTGCGGCTCTGTTTTATACTGCTTTATTTGCCCTCTGCGCGGAGTTTCGCGTCCTTTTCCAGCAAGGGCTTGAGGTATTGGCCGGTAAAGCTGCCCGGCATCTCGGCCACCTGCTCCGGCGTACCCTCGGCGACGATGAGGCCGCCGGCACTGCCGCCCTCGGGGCCGAGGTCGATGATATGGTCGGCGCACTTGATGAGGTCGAGGTTGTGTTCGATGACGATGACGGTGTTGCCTGCATCCACCAGCTTCTGCAGCACCTCGATGAGGCGGTGGACATCAGCCATGTGGAGGCCGGTAGTCGGCTCGTCGAGGATATACACGGTCTTACCCGTGCTGCGGCGGGCCAGCTCGTTGGCCAGCTTGACACGCTGCGCCTCGCCGCCCGAAAGGGTCGTGGCGCTCTGCCCCAGCGTGACATACCCCAGGCCCACGTCCAACAGCGTCTGCAGCTTGCGGGCGATTTTCGGCTGGTTGGCGAAGAAGACGACCGCCTCTTCCACGGTCATGTTCAGCACGTCAGAGATGGTCTTTTCCTTATACTTGACTTCCAGCGTTTCGCGGTTGTAGCGTGCGCCCTTGCAGACCTCGCAGGGCACGTAGACGTCCGGCAGGAAGTGCATCTCGATTTGGAGGATGCCGTTGCCCTCGCAGGCCTCGCAGCGGCCGCCCCGGACGTTGAAGCTGAACCGTCCCGGGCCGTAGCCCCGCATTTTGGCGTCCTGCGTCTGGGAAAAGACCGTGCGGATGTCGTTGAACACGCCGGTATAGGTGGCGGGGTTGGAGCGGGGCGTGCGGCCGATGGGCTGCTGGTCGATACCGATGACCTTATCCACGAACTCGAGGCCCTCTACCCCATCGCACTTGCCAGCACGGGAGCGGGCGCCGTTCAGCTCACAGGCGAGGGTCTTATACAAAATCTCGTTGATGAGGCTCGACTTTCCCGAGCCGGAGATGCCCGTCACGCAGACGAACTCGCCCAGCGGAAATTTTACATCGATGTTGCGCAGATTGTTTTCGCGTGCACCCTTCACCGTGAGGAAATTGCCGTTGCCAGGGCGGCGGGTCTGCGGCACCTCGATGCGCTTACGGCCCGACAGATAGTCGCCGGTGATGCTGCGCTTGGCCTTGCAGATGTCCTTGACGGAGCCTGCGGCCACGATCTCGCCGCCGTGGACGCCCGCGCCCGGGCCGACATCCACGATATAATCGGCGCTGCGCATGGTATCCTCGTCGTGCTCGACCACGATGACCGTATTGCCGAGGTCGCGGAGATTTTTCAGCGTTGCGATGAGTTTATCGTTGTCGCGCTGGTGCAGACCGATAGACGGCTCATCCAGCACGTACAACACACCCGACAGCGCGCTTCCGATTTGGGTGGTCAGGCGGATGCGCTGGCTCTCGCCGCCGGACAGGGTGCCTGCCGACCGGGCCAGTGTGAGGTAATCGAGGCCCACGCTCTGCAAAAACTGCAGGCGGTTCTTGATCTCCTTCATGATCTGGCCGCCGATCTGCTTCTGCTTTTCGGTCAGGTTCGGCTCATTGTCGGCGATGAATTTCAACTCGTCCCGAATCGACATTTCGCAGAAATCGCTGATGTTTTTGCCGCCGATGGTCACAGCCAGCACCACCGGTTTCAGACGTTTACCATGGCAGTCGGGACACTCGACGCCCGACATGAAGCTGCCGATCTCCTCCTTCATCCACTCGCTGTTCGTCTCGCGGAAGCGGCGCTCAAGGTTCTCGACGATGCCCTCAAAGGTATTATAATAGACGCCGCTGCCGAACTCATTCGTGCGGTGCATCTCGATTTTTTCTTCGTTGGTGCCGTAGAGCAAGGCGTTGACGGCCTCGGTGCTCATTTCTTTGATGGGCGTATCCAGCGTAAAACCGTACTTTTTGCCCAGACCCAGATAATACATCTCGGCTACAGAGCCTTCGGCGTAGTACCAGCCGCTGGCTTTGATGGCGCCCTCCCGAATCGAGAGGTCCCGGTTGGGCAGGATGCGCTCTTCGTCCACCCGCATGAAGGTGCCGAGGCCGGTACACTTCTCGCAGGCACCCAGAGGGTTATTGAAGGAGAAGAGCCGGGGTGACAAATCGCTGATGGAAATGCCGTGCTCAGGGCAGGCGAAATTCTGGCTGAATGTCATACATTCGCCACCGATGACATCCACCTCAGCCACGCCGCCGGTGAGGGCAAGGGCCGTTTCCAGCGAGTCAGCCAGACGACCGCGGATGCCCTTGCGCATGGCAAGACGGTCAACGACGATCTCCACGGTGTGCTTAATGTTCTTTTCCAGCGCGATTTCCTCGTCGAGGTCGTACATGTTACCGTCGATTTTTACGCGGGCGTAACCGGCGCGGCGAGCGGCGTCCAGCTCTTTCTGCTGGGTGCCTTTGCGCTGACGGACGACAGGCGCGAGGACCTGGAACTTCGTCCCCTCTTCCAGCTTGAGCACAGCGTCCACCATCTCATCCACGCTCTGCTGGCTGATGACCCGCCCACACACCGGGCAGTGCGGCACGCCCACGCGGGCGTACAAAAGGCGCAGATAATCGTAAATTTCCGTCACGGTACCCACGGTGGAGCGGGGGTTGTGGCTGGTGGTCTTCTGGTCGATGGAAATGGCCGGAGACAGGCCGGTGATCTCGTCCACATCGGGCTTATCCATCCGGCCAAGGAACATCCGGGCGTAGCTGGACAGGCTCTCGACATAGCGGCGCTGGCCGTCGGCGTAGATGGTGTCGAAGGCAAGGCTCGACTTGCCCGAGCCGGACAGGCCGGTCATAACGATGAATTTTTCACGCGGGAGGGTCAGATTCACGTTTTTCAGGTTGTGCTCCCGCGCACCCTTGATAACTATTTTATCGTTTGCCAAGGTACTTTCTCCCTCTTCTCTGTGTCTGTGCATGGTTCTGCTTCCGCTCCGTCTCTGCCGAGGAATCCACGGTGGGGTTCTCGCCCCGGCGCAGGCGGTCGATCTGGTCGCGCAGGAAGGCCGCATGCTCAAATTCCAGCAGCTTGGCGGCTTCCTTCATCTCCCGGGTCAGGCGGTCAATGGCGGCTTCGCGCTCGAGCTTGCCCATCCGCCGGGTGTTCATCCTGGCATTCTCAGCCTTGTCGCTGATCTCAATCGAATCCGGGATGGCCTTGACGATGGTCTTCGGGACGATGCCGTGTTCAGTGTTGTAGGCCATCTGGATGGCGCGGCGGCGTTCTGTCTCGGTGATGGCGCGGTCCATGCTGTCCGTCACCTCGTCAGCGTACATGATGACCAGACCTTCGGCGTTGCGGGCGGCGCGGCCGATGGTCTGAATCAGGCTCGTCTCGCTGCGGAGGAAGCCCTCTTTGTCGGCGTCGAGGATGGCCACAAGGCTGACCTCGGGCAAGTCGAGGCCCTCACGCAGCAGGTTGATGCCCACCACCACGTCGATGGTGCCGAGGCGGAGGTCTTTGATGATCTCCATCCGCTCGAAGGTGTCCACCTCGTGGTGCATATACTTGACCTTTATCCCCTGTTCGGTAAAGTAATCCGTCAGATCTTCGGCCATTTTCTTGGTCAGCGTCGTGACCAGGACGCGCTCATGCCGCTCGATGCGAGCGTTTATCTCGCCCAGAAGGTCAGTCACCTGCCCCTCTACGGGGCGCACCGAGATGAGCGGATCCAGCAGACCAGTGGGCCGGATGACCTGCTGGGCCACCTGGGTGCTGTTCTTCCGCTCGTACTCGCCGGGGGTGGCCGAGACAAATATCATCTGGTTGAGCTTGGATTCCACTTCCTCGAACTTGAGGGGGCGGTTGTCAAAGGCCGACGGCAGGCGGAAACCGTACTCCACCAGCGTCTTTTTGCGGGCGTAGTCGCCACCGTACATGGCCCGCACCTGCGGCAGGGTGACATGGCTCTCGTCTACGAAGAGCAGGAAGTCGTCCGGGAAATAGTCAAGCAGAGTCGTGGGCATACTGCCCGGCGCACGACCCGACAGAACGGCAGAATAGTTCTCGATGCCCTTGCAGATACCAACTTCCGTCAGCATCTCAATGTCGTAGTTCGTCCGTTGCTGGATGCGCTGGGCCTCGATGAGCTTACCTTCCGAGGTGAACTGCTTCACCTGCGCGTCGCACTCGGCGCGAATCTCTTCAATGGCGGCAGCCTTTTTGTCGGCGCTGACGATATAGTGGCTGGCCGGGAAGATGGCAACATGCTTGACCACGTTCTGCTTGGCGCCCGTGAGGGGGTTGAACTCGGTGATGCGGTCGATCTCGTCGCCGAAGAACTCCACCCGGATGGCCAGCTCGCTCATATAGGCCAGATAGATGTCCACGATGTCGCCGTGGACGCGGAACTTATTGCGGATGAAATTAACGTCATTGCGCTCATATTGCAGCGTCACCAGCTTTTCGCACAGCTCGTCCCGCTCCATCTGCATCCCGGGCCGCAGGCTGATGACCATGCTGCGATAGTCGATGGGGTCGCCCAGCGAGTAGATGCAGGACACCGACGCGACGATGATGACGTCCCGCCGCTCCGAGAGCGCCGCCGTGGCCGAGTGGCGCAGGCGGTCTATCTCGTCGTTGATAGCGCTGTCCTTTTCGATATAGGTATCGGTGCTGGGGATATAGGCCTCCGGCTGGTAGTAGTCGTAGTAGGAGACGAAATATTCCACGGCGTTGTCCGGGAAAAACGAGCGGAACTCGGTGCAGAGCTGGGCGGCCAGCGTCTTGTTGTGGGCCAGCACCAGCGTCGGGCGGTTGCACTGGGCGATGACGTTCGCCATCGTGAAGGTCTTGCCGCTGCCGGTGACGCCCAACAGGGTCTGGCAGCGGTCGCCCCGCTCTACCCCCTCTACCAGCTGTGCGATGGCCTGCGGCTGGTCACCCGTGGGGGCGTAGGACGACACCAGATGGAATTTTTCCTCTGCCACAAAAAGCCCTCCTTTTCAAAACTACGATTAGTTGTATCTCTTGCAGCCATTATACCACAATTATTTTATAATGTAAATCATTCTCTTCCATATGGGCGTAACATTGCGCCGGTCTCGAAGTCGTAGAAAGGCAGGCGGTTGGATTCCCGCATGGAGAAGTAGTCGTTTTCGGCGAGGATGATGTGGTCCCGCAGGCGTATCTTGACCAGCCCCAGCGCACGGACGATGTTCTCGGTGGCGGCGAGGTCTTCGCGGGAGGGCAGCGGCACACCGTTGGGGTGGTTGTGGCAGAGCACGACGCTTTCTGTCCCGCCCCGGAGCGCCGCCGAGATGACGTCCTTCACCTCGAGGCTCACCATCCGGCTGTTCCCCTCCTTGAGCCAGTACACGCTCTTTACCCGGCTGCGGCTGTCCAGCGAAAGGAGCAGGGCTTTCTCCTGTTTTGCCCCGGCGAAGCGGGGTTTCAGGTAAGCCGCCAGCTGCTCAGTAGTCGTCAATGCACCTTCGGTGCTGGTGCGGCTGTGCTCGTAGTACCGGCTCACCTCGGGCAGGAGATGCAGCATCCGGGCGCTGGCCGGGCCGACGCCCGGCACACGGCAGAGTTCTTCTTCACTGGCTTCCAGCACACCGGCAAAGCTGCCGAACCGCTCCAGCAGCGCGTGGGCGATGCCATTGGTATCCCGGCGGGCGTTGGTGATGTAGAGCAGATATTCCAGTGCCTCGTGGGGTGCGAGGCTTTCCAGCCCGTACTGCTCCACCCGGGCGCGCATCCGCTGCCGGTGACCCTCGTGGCTTATGTTCTGTCCTGCCATAGCTGCGCTCCTTTGTTTGTAGTCGTTTCTTTTATAGTACCCCATTTTCGGCAAAAGACAAGAGCCGACAGAAAATATTCTGCGTTGACTTCATGGGGAGAGTAGATTATTATAGGTGTATCAGATACTTTTTATATAAGGAAAACGAACATGAAACAATACACTGCCACCGCCAACGACGAGGGTGTCCGCCTCTCCCGCTTTGTCCAGAGCGTGACCCGTGACTTCCCTACCAGCCTTTTATACAAGAGCTTCCGCAACAAGCGCATCAAAGTCAACGGCAAAAAGGGTGTACCCGAAGACCGCATCAAGGCCGGCGACCTCATCGAGCTCTACATCAACGACGAATTCTTCCCGCCCGAGGGCGCAAAGCCGGCCCACAAGCCCGCCCCCAAAAAGCAGCAGAACCAGCCCAAGGTGACGGTCATCTACGAGGATGAGAACATTGCCGTCCTCTACAAGCCCACCCATCTGCTCTGCCACAGCGACCGCACCGGCGACGCAAACCTTGTGGACGCCTTCACCCAGTATCTGGCCCAGAAGGGCGAGTACGACCCCCAGGGCGAGAACCGCTTCAAGCCCGGCATCTGCAACCGCCTCGACCGCGGCACTGAGGGCCTCGTCATCGCGGCCAAGAGCTACGCCGCCCTCCGGGACATGAACGAGATCATCCGCACCGACCTGCTCAAGAAGGAATACTACACCATCACGGTGGGCATCCCCCAGAGCGGGCGCTTCACTGCATGGTGGGAGCACGACGAGAAAAACAATAAGGTGAGCATCCACGCCCACCAGTCCCAGGACGAGCGCCGCAAGCAGATCATCACCGATGTGGACGTACTGCGGACAGCTGGCCCCTTCGCCCTCTGCCGCATCGGCCTCATCACCGGCCGCACTCACCAGATACGCGCCCATCTGGCCTATCTGGGCAAGCCGGTGCTGGGCGACATCAAGTACGGCAACCGCAAGATGAATGAGCGCACCGGCACCCGGACGCAAGCCCTCTGCGCCGTCCGCATCAGCTTCCTCGACATTCCCGAGGAAAATACCCTCCACTACCTCTCCGGCAAGGTCATCAAGCTGAAAGACCCGCAGATCGTAAAGCAGTTCGATGGGCTGGACAAGAACAAGCAGGCCCCCGCCGAGGAGAAGTAAGATGGAAAAAGTCGATAGGACCCACTGGGAGCGGGCTGAATTGTTCGAGTTTTTCTCCGCTGTTTCCCACCCTTTTTACAGCGTCACCTTCCGGGTGGATGTAACAAACCTTTACCGCTATGTCAAGGAGCGGCATTTGTCGTTTTATTACGCGATGGGGTATCTCGTGACGGACGCTGTGAACAGCGTGAAGAATTTCCGCTACGCCATCCGGGACGGCGAGGTGTGGCTGCTGGATGAGCGCATTCCCAGTCTGACCGACCTGAAACCCGGCAGTGAGCAGTTTCACATCGTCACCCTGCCAAAAGTCGGTGGCATTGCGGAGTTCTGTGCCTCCGCACAGACGAGAAGCGCTGCCCAGAAGACCCTTCTTGACCAGGACGAAGAGAACGACAACCTCATCTATATCTCCTGCACACCGTGGTTTGATTTGACCGGCTGCACCAACGAGCGGGATTTTGACCGGGACGACAACATCCCCCGCATCACATGGGGCAGATATGGCGAGGAAAATGGCCGCAAGAAATTGGGGATGTCGGTGGAGGTCAATCACCGCTTCATCGACGGTCTCCATCTGGGGAAATTCTACGAGAAACTACAGGCCGACATCGACGCACTATAAGGAGGCATTCTGATGTATCCTGACCGCAAAACCCGCAGGTAAGTCTCTCCCCTCTTTTTGCATTGGAGGTACAGCACCATGCACAAGCCCCGCATCATCTTTTTCGACATCGACGGCACCCTTATCGACATGGAGAAAAAGCGTATTACTGAGCGGACACTGGACGCTCTGCGCCGCTTACAGCAAAACGGCATCCTGCTGGCCATCGCCACCGGGCGTTCCCCTCTCATTGTGCCGAAATTCGACGGCGTAGAGTTCGACGTCTTTCTTACCTACAACGGCTCATTCTGCTACAACATGACCGGCGATATTTTCGTCAGCCCCATCCCGCCGCAGGATGTGCAGACGCTGATCCAAAACGCCGCAGCGCTTGGTCGTCCGGTGTCGGTTGCAGGACGGACGCAGCTGCTCTCCAACGGAACGGATGACGATTTGACGGCATATTACGCCATCGGCGGACGAGCGCCGGTCATTTCCGATAAGTTTGATGAAGTCTCCCGAGGTGAAGTTTTCCAGTTGCTGATGGGCTGCCGCGAAAGCGACTGGCCCGCCATTCTCAAGGGCACGAGCGGTGCAAAAATCGCCGCCTGGTGGGACAGGGCGGTGGACATCATCCCCATTTCTGGCGGAAAAGGCGCCGGTATCCAGAAAGTTCTGGCCTATTACGGCCTGACGCCCGAGGATGCAATGGCTTTCGGCGACGGCAACAACGATATAGAAATGTTTCAGGCTGTCGGTCATAGCGTTGCCATGGGCAACGCTTCTGCCGATTTGAAAGCCATCGCCAGCGAGGTCTGCGGCACCTGTGCAGAGGATGGTATTTACCACTACTGCAAAGAAAATGGTTTGATTTAAGAAAACAAAAAGAGGCCGCTGTGTTCAACCTCTCCGTCACGGCTTCGCCGTGCCGCCACCCCGA
>NZ_JBBNIH010000075.1:0-3013 GCF_040094125.1 Faecalibacterium longum | reverse complement strand
TTGAATGCTGTTTGTCAGGGGCAGCGGTCGGCAGACGGATTTTTTCATTTTGGGGCTTGACTTTTAATAGTTAGTCTTCTTCTTTTGCAGAAAATCAATTCCTGATTGGATAATCAAACCGATTTTCTTCTTTTCGTTATCGGATAAGTGAAAACTGGAATACCGTTCATAACAGATATTCCAGCGGAACATAAGCGATTGAAGTGCATCATCCAGTTCTGCGACCATGAACTCAACAGAAGATTCTGTTGGGGTGGAGAGCATCCTTTCCGATATCTGCTCAATGCTATGTAAATCGCCTTTTGTGTGCTTGGTGAGAGCAGGGGGCTGACTGTTCAGCACACGAAGATTCTGAAACTGCTGGGAGAGCAGCTCTTTTGCAGCGGCGAGAACATCCTCCTGCGGAGGAGCCGTAAGGTATTTTCGGAATGACTTATACCCAATGAAGCCAAAGCTGTATTGCAGACACACTGACACTTGCCGCATTTCATATTTGGACAGGTGCCCAAGGTAGCTTAACACTCTGGATTTATCTGCGGGGCGCGGACTTTCGCAAATCGCCATAGATGGCGCACTCAAAAAGCGATTGTGCAGAATAAAATGCGTTGGCATATTTCGCTTTTTGATCTGTGTTGTCAGTGGAACGACCAGAAGAACATTGGAATAAAAATTACCGTCATCGTTTTGGACAACAATGGCAGGTCGGATGCCGCCTTGCTCGGAACCGCTGTAAGGATTCAGATCCATCATGTAGACATCCCCGCGCTTGTACATCCAGTTTGCGGGCATAGGCGGATACTCTTTCTCTTTTTTACCTCGTGTGGCCAATTTGGATTTCTCCTTTCTATCCGTATATGTAACAGTGGGCTGCTCGCACAGCCCACCCTACTATCTCAAACAGCAAATTGCTGTGATTTATAGTTCTATACCTTTCCGTATTTGTCCCCGACATCCCCGGAAACCGAAAACTCTGTTTTCGTGTGGGAAATCTTTCAGCCGTCCGGCAGCGTACCGAATCCATAGGGTTCTCACCTCTCCGTGGTTCTCACCGAGCTGCCCGAAGGCAGAAGTATCATTATTCTGTGATGGCTCTTAGCTATGGAGAAGCTGTCATCCATTTACCGTCAACCTACCGCTCATTCCCTCAGTGGGAGATCATCGCATTTGTTACGGACGCGGCTCATCATCACAGGAACGTGACTGAAGAATGCGTGTTCAATTTTCAAGGGGCGGGATAGCTTGAGGGCTGCTTTGAACGCTTTCCGAAGCTATGGCTGTATTGTAACCGATGCGGAACGAAATGAACAGGAACTCAGAGTTCACAATTTTTGAGGAAAATAGGAAGTATCGTTCCTGTTTCTCGATGAGCCGTCAAAAATATATTTCCTGACTTTATGTAAGAAATGAAGTATTATACTCGTAAGAAACTAACTTACGAGTATATAAATTCGATAAATACACTTTGGGGAGGGAACAAACTACCACTACTACATTTTCTCGAAAGGCGGATTTACGGACGGACTACTTCAGGCACAGGAACGCGGAGAAGTACAGCTGCTTACCCTTGCCGATATTTTTGAATAACACAAGAAACGCTCTTGCCGGTGTAAAACTGGCAGGAGCGTTTCTTGTTGAAGTGATTATAAAAGACCTTTGATTTTTTCAAGATGATCTATAGCGGCTTGCAGTTCATTTTGAAACTGATCCCTAGAAGGATCTCGGCCCAAAAGAAGATAATCCATACTGACATGGAAGTATTCTGCAATATCGATCAGGATTTTTACAGAGCCATTGGAGCTTCCCCTTTCAAGATCGCCGAGGTGTCGATGGGAAACACCAAGTTTTTCAGCAAGTTTTTCCTGCGATAACTTCGCATTTGTACGCAAAGTAAAAATACGGTTACCAATAGCATTCGGATCAAAACTCATGTGTGACCTCCAAATTTTCGATAAAGCGTGAGAAGTCGAAAACTCGGAGTTGCTACGGATATTTCGCCGCTTGGGGCATCCACGAAAAACGGACAAACATAAAGCCTGCTCCTTTTTACGGGAGCAGGCTACCTGAAGGCTAAAAAAATAGCCGGACAACAACCAACTGAGGGATCTTCGAAGAAAATCTCTCAATCAGCTGTTGCCCGGCTATTTGGAGCACGTTTCATACATTGCCTTGCGGCAATGGCCCGTTGCTCGGAGCGAACAGTCCATATTCAAGGTGCAATGCACCCGTATTTGTTAAAATGACTGGAAAATCACCGGCATCTAAATGCCAGATCAAGTCTCAGGGTTTCTTTGCATCTATTGCACTTCACTTGTAGTATACCTGAACACCCCTCGATTTTTTGGTATAACTTATTTCCACAAACAGGGCAAAATCTCCAGCCTATGCTAAATTCTGCCTGCTGTGTAGTAGTCGGTGCTTTACCGGCAAAGGGACGGTTCTTTAACTGAATCATATTCATTCTCCAAATCGCATGATGTCCAATGGATGGCAGTGGATGGGTTTGCCTTTTATAACCTGCATCTGCTGCAGTCTGATCCTGATTGCAGACCAAGAAACCCCAATCCGTCGAGCCATCTCCAGAATTTTTTCATAGTTAGGGTCAGACACTGATTTGTACAGAATCCCATTTGGCAGAGTCAACGCTACACGTTCTATTTCGGCATTGATCAGAAATGTTGGCATCAGCAGCTCTGCTGCAAGGGTATCCGCCTGCCATTCTTCCCACGAGGGCTTTCCGTTTCTCTCCCGATAGGCAATGTGCCCACGGCACTTGACTGCTTTTCCGTAGTCGTTCGGAAACAGATCAGCCAAAATCTGATGTGCTGCTTCATGCGCTATTGTGAAATTCCGGCATCCAGTGCATCTGTCTGCCGCAAGAGCAGAATCGATTACGATATCCCTCGGCATAAATACTTCAACAAGCTTTGTTCCATCCTCAAGGGTTGCT
Organism: Faecalibacterium longum; assembly: GCF_040094125.1. NCBI lineage: Bacteria > Bacillati > Bacillota > Clostridia > Eubacteriales > Oscillospiraceae > Faecalibacterium > Faecalibacterium longum. The sequence continues at coordinate 66 of NZ_JBBNIH010000075.1, read as the reverse complement.
GTGAAGCTACATCTCTGGAAAACCGTTAATCCAAGGATGTGACCATCGCTACACAGCGGCAACATC
>NZ_JBBNIH010000074.1:0-552 GCF_040094125.1 Faecalibacterium longum | reverse complement strand
CCAAATCGAATGACGTCTAATGGGTGGCAGTGGATGGGTTTGCCGTTGATGATCTGCATCTGCTGTAATCTGATCCTGATCGCAGACCACGATACTCCCATCCGCACAGCCATCTCCAGAATTTTTTCATAGTTCGGGTCAGATGCGGATTTGTATAGGATTCCATTCGGCAGGCACAGCGCTGCCCGTTCTATTTCGGCATTGATCAGAAATGTTGGCATCAGCAGCTCTGCTGCAAGGGTATCTGCCTGCCATTCTTCCCACGAGGGCTGACCATTTCGCTCTCGATAGGCAATGTGCCTGCGGCAGTTGGCTGCTTTTCCGTAATCATTCGGAAACTGGTCAGCCAGAATCTGGTGCGCCGTTTCATGTGCTATCGTAAAATTCCGGCATCCAGTGCATCTGTCTGCTGCAAGGGAGGAATCAATCACAATGTCTCTCGGCATAAATACTTCAAGAAGCTTTATCCCATCCCCAAGGGTTGCTGTGAAGCTACATCTCTGGAAAACCGTTAATCCAAGGATGTGACCATCGCTACACAGCGGCAACATC
>NZ_JBBNIH010000073.1:0-9769 GCF_040094125.1 Faecalibacterium longum | reverse complement strand
ACTTTGCACTTTCGCACTTTCACGATAATTAGCGTCAATAACTCAAAAAAGCACTTGACAAAACGCTTCATGGGGCAACGCCGAAGATATAAAGCCCTATATCGACCCGGATTTTCAGAACAACATCATTTTGACGCAGACCGAACGCCTTACCATGAACAGCCGCCCGAAGCAGCCGAAATACGCGAGAAATAAAAACGTCGTGGTGATCGGCGGCAGCGGCAGCGGCAAGACAAGGTTTTTCGTAAAGCCTAATTTAATGCAGCTTCATTCTTCCTACGTCTTGACCGACCCGAAAGGCACCGTCCTAATCGAGTGCGGAAAGCTGCTGCAACGGGCAGGCTACCGCATTAAGGTACTGAACACGATAAACTTTCGGAAAAGTATGCACTATAACCCCTTTGTCTATATCCGCAGCGAAAAGGACGTGTTAAAGGTTGTCAATACCCTTATCGTCAATACCAAAGGCGAGGGAGAAAAGAGCGCGGAAGATTTTTGGGTGAAAGCCGAGAGGTTACTATATTGCGCGTTGATCGGCTACATTTGGTATGAAGCCCCCGCCGAGGAAATGAACTTTACAACGCTGCTTGAACTTATCAATGCAAGCGAAGCACGCGAGGACGACGAGGAATACCAAAGCCCCGTTGATCTGCTCTTTGCCGATTTGGAAGAACGCAGCCCCGACCATTTCGCGGTAAAGCAATATAAAAAATACAAATTGGCGGCGGGTGTTGTATGCTCTAAAAGACTTCTTAATCAAGCGGTTGGGAAGTCTCTTAGAACACACAACCTAAAACCGAAGAAAGGAGCGCAAGTTATGAGAAAAAATGAGAAAATCACAGCTCTGTACGAACGACTGAGCCGTGATGACTTTGGCAAAGATGATGACCAACAGCGTGAGAGCAATTCCATATCCAATCAAAAGGCTATGTTGGAGGAGTTCGCCGCACGGCAGGGCTTTACAAACATTGTCCATTTCACGGACGATGGTATCAGCGGCACTTGTTTTGACCGCCCCGGATTTTTAGCCATGATGAAAGAGGTTGAAGCCGGAAATGTGGAATACCTCTGTATCAAGGACATGAGCCGCATGGGTCGTGACTATCTGAAAGTCGGTCAGATTATGGAAATCCTGCGTCAGCGTGGAGTTCGCCTTATCGCCATCAATGACGGCGTGGACAGTGCCAGAGGGGACGATGATTTTACCCCTTTCCGCAACATTATGAACGAGTATTACGCCAGAGACACCAGCCGTAAAATCCGTTCCACTTTCCAGTCCAAAGGCAAGTCCGGCAAGCACCTCACAGGCACGGTCATTTACGGCTATCTTTGGAACGAAGCCAGAGACCAATGGTTGGTTGACCCCGAAGCCGCCGAGGTGGTCAAGCGCATCTTTGCCATGACGATTGACGGCTACGGTCCGTATCAGATCGCCAGCAAGCTGAAAGAAGAAAAAGTCCTCATTCCGTCCGCTTACCTTGCCCGGCACGGCGAGGGCGTGAACAAAAATAAGACCTTCAAAGATGTGTACGGCTGGGGTTCTTCCACCATCTGCAACATTCTTGAAAAGCGTGAATATCTGGGACACACCATCAACTTCAAGACTCGAAAGCACTTCAAGGACAAGAAAAGCCATTATGTCCCGGAGGACGAATGGACAATTTTCGAGAATACCCATGAGCCTATCATTGACCAGCAGACCTTTGACCTTGTGCAGAAAATCCGTGGGAATGTCAGACGCTACCCAGACGGCTGGGGCGAAGCAGCTCCCCTCACGGGCTTGCTCTATTGCGCCGATTGCGGTGGCAAGATGTATGTCCACCGCACCAACAACGGCAAGCGTATTTCTCAATATACCTGTTCCCAATACAGCAAAGTCCCAGTTGGAAAGCTCTGCACGACACAGCACCGTATCAATGAAGATGTGGTACTGTCCCTTGTCTCTGAAATGCTGAAAGCCATTGCCGAGTATGCGAAGCATGACCGAGCCGAGTTTGTCCGTGTGGTGCAGGAAGCGCAGTCCAGCCAGCAGACGGCAGAGGTCAAGAAACAGCGGACACGCCTTGCCACCGCAAAGCAGAGAGTTTCCGAGCTGGAAGTCCTGCTCTGCAAAATCTATGAGGACAACATTTTAGGAAAGCTGTCCGACAGCAGATACGCCACTCTGGACGCTCAATACGAAAAGGAACAGTCCGAGCTTACCGTTGAAATCTCCGATCTGGAAAAGGCTATCAAGAGCTACGAGAAGCACGAAAAGGACGCTGACCGTTTTATCGCTCTGATTGACAAGTATGAGAACTTCGACAAGCTGACGATTGCCATGCTCAATGAGTTTATTGAGAAAATCCTTGTGCATGAGCGTGACCGCAAGGGCAGTATTCAGACCACACAGGAGGTCGAGATTTACTTCAATTTCGTGGGTCGTTTCGTTCCCCCTGCGTTTGGCGAAGTGGAGCTTACCCCGGAGGAATTAGAGGAAATCCGCAAGCGTGAGGAACGCAAGGACAGGCTCCACCAGAACTACTTGAAGCGGAAAGCCAATGGTAAACAGAAAGAGTATGAGGAGCGCACGAAAGCCAAGAAAAAAGCGGAGATTGAAGCCAGAAAACAGGCAATCCGCACCGAGGATATTGCCAGAGGGGTATTTATCCCGGTGAGCAGTTTGCCGCAGCTGGGACCGAGAAAGGGAGCGTGATTTTATGAAAGAGTTGAAACCGAGAATCCATGAGAACGGTATGGACTATGTGTTGGTGGGCGACTACTATGTGCCGGACTTGAAGCTGCCGGAGGAACGCCGACCTATTGGGCATTGGGGACGCTTGCGCCAGTCCTATCTGAAATTGCACCGTCCCATGCTTTACAACGAGCTAATTTTGTCCGGCAGGCTCCACACCGTCGTTGCCGATCTGAACGAGCAGGCGGCAGACAGGCTGGACTTGATTATCCGGCAGATGATGAAAGCCGAGGGCGTGACCGAAGCCATGAAAGCGGAAAATCAGATGTTATGGGTGCAGTCAATGAACTCCATCCGCTGCCGGGCAGAGGAAATCATCAAGACGGAACTAATCTACTGTTGAGAGAGGTAAAGCTATGATTTTGGAAGCCATGTATAATGGGGAGTTTTATCCCTGCGAGACAGTTGTACCTACATCACCGGAATACCGAAAGGCAGTCATAGCCTGTGAAAAGCTCATGGAGCAGTTGTCCCAGCGGCTCAGCAAAGAGGACTATGAGCTGGTGCAGGAACTCCGGGCGCAGACAGCAATCGCCCAATGTGAAGAAAGTGAAAGTCACTTCAAGTATGGCTTTTCCGCTGGGCTGATGTTCAGCAGGAAGCCCATGAACAAGTGCAGCAGAAGAAAGAAAAATAGATGAAGAAAGCCGCCTGAGCAGAAAGAAACTGTTCGGGCGGTTTCAGCATTCGCCAGTAGATTTATTCACACTCTTGTGATAAAATTTACTACAATAAAGAGCGTGATAGCACTAATTTTATGGGGGGATGCTTAATGAATAGAATTTTGAAAAAATTTTTACAGCGGGGTGTCGATTTAAGTCCTGTGGGAGTTGAACTCCGTGAGGATAATACAAATTATTTTTGTACCCCAAAAGGGGCATCGGTTTTTGGATGGGCAGGGATAGATGGTATCCACTTCTGTTTCATTCGTGGATTTGGAGAGATGGTTTTCTCTGTCAGCCCCATGAATACTTCTCCTGATTATGTTCATCCAGTAGCTGAAAATTTTACCGACTTTCTGCGGCTTATACTGGCTTGTGGTGATGTGGCGGCAGTGGAACAAGCGTGGATGTGGAACGAAGCACAGTTTGAAGCCTTTCTCAATGAAAACCCTACAACCCAGGAACAACAGCAAACTTTATCGGAAATTTCAGAGAAGATGAATTTGTTGCCTATGGAACAACCGTGGACATATATCAAAAACCTGCAATCTTCCTTTGATTACAGTCAGATTAAATACACAGAAGATTATTACGATAATGATATGACTTCAGAGGCAGAATTGGTTGCCCCTGAATGGAAGGTCTACTTTGATGGAGATTTCTGGGGACATCGAGGTAAAGACCGTGCCGGAAAAGAGATCAAGCTGGATAAACAATTCGATTGGGCTGGATATCATTGGGTAATTCCGGCAGCTTATTCATGTAGCAAAGGACTTGTCGTTGATTTTTGTATGCGAGTTGATTCAGAAAGCATCCGTGACTTCATGAAAAAATGGAATCTGGACTGGGAAAATGACTCATGTGAAAATTTTACCCGTGAGCAACAGATGCAGATGGAATGGGAAAACCCACTTTGTTTTAACTTCAAACCTTGCTTGAAGTTAAACGAGAAAATATTACAGACAACCCATGGCTGCGCTGTGAGCTTTAATCCTTGTCTGCCAGATGGCGTTATCAATGAGTTGGAAGCAAAATGGGCAATCGACCATTATGGGCTGGATAGTACTTATGGCTGGGTCATATGCAGAGACGTATTTCCTTGGGGAACCAAGCATCACCCTGAAATCAATAAACTTTTTCTTACAATGGAGCAGCAACCAGGACAAGTTCCAGGCTCACATTTCAAAGTTCACGCACCCGGAGATTCATTTATGTTTTCCCATCCTGTTAGCGGAATAACCCATACACTGACCGTGCAGGAAATAGAACAGCAGACAGTTCCTCAAAATAGTTTTGGTTCTGATCGCTGGATTTATCCGACACATTATATTGCCATGAGTTATACACTTACCCCTGAACCGATGGAGAACATTTCGGTTTTTGACTGTGATGAAGGCGATAGACCGATAGAAGTTACACCAGACGATCATTCGTTCCGTCCAGTTGGCAGTAGTTCCTGTTTTGTTGTTGGTGTTATTGGTGGTGCAGATGGTCCGACAGCAGTTATATATGGAACAAATTCACAAGAAAAACTTCATGCTGCTTGTTCTGCTCTGCACTTTGAACCGGTTGGTGATGATGTCGAGTGGCGTATCGTGTTCAATGTTACGCAGTTTGACAAAGAAACATTCCCAATTATCTAAAAATACCCTTAGAACTCTAAGGGCGCACTTCTATACTCTCTATCGAGAGTAGTGCGTCCTGCGGAGCTTCATTCTCTGTCAGCAGAAGAAAACTGCTTGCCTGCGAATGTTGCGTCACTTCGTTCCGTCAAGGTGGCTACACCCCCTTGCACCGCTAAAGCGGCTATCCCCTGTGGACTTGCCGTCCGCAAACGGTTTTGACAAACCGTTCGCCGCCAGCAAGTTTGAAAATAGTAAACGATAATTTAACAAAGGAGCGTGAGCGTATGAAAAAGATTATGTTTGGAAACAGTTTAATGCTATTGGGTATTGCTATAATGATACTTGCAGGATTAAAGGTGATATATGTAGGAACACTGTGGGTGTCGTTTCTTTTAATTATCGTGGGTTTTGTTATGGCTACGATTGGTTTTTTCGGTAAGGATAGCAAATAAATTATCTAACTGAATACAACAACCGAATACCGAAAAATAGACCGTTGACTGGTCGCAATGTGCGAAAAGTTGGCGGTCTTTTTTTATACCCATTTTCAAAAAAGGAGGTCAACCAAAATGGCAAAACAGAAAAGCCTTGAACAGCTTCGAGCTGAAAAAGAGCAAGTGGAAAAGCGGCTTGCACAGGAACAGCACAAACTGGAGCGTTTGGAGAACAGAAAGAAATATCTGGAGAAAGGCGAAAGGCAGAAACGTACCCACCGCCTTTGCAATCTGGGCGGCACGATTGAGAGCCTTGCCCCGGAGGTCAAAAATCTCACACGCACCGAAATGACCGAGCTGATGGAACACATCTTCGGTCTGCCGGAGGTACAGAGAGCCGTCCGGCACATGGAGATTACACACATCAACCAAGCAAACAGAGGAAAGGAGCTGAAAGCCAATGGCACTATTCCACTTCACAGTAACCCAAACGAAACGCAGTAAAGGTCAGTCTGCGATTGCTTCTGCCGCCTATCGTTCCGGCGAAAAGCTGTACAGCGAGTATTACGGCGAATACAGCGACTACACACGCAAGGGCGGCGTGATCTGCTCTGACATTTTCCTGCCGCCCCATGCACTGAAAGAATACGCAGACCGTCAGACCCTATGGAACGCGGTTGAAAAAGCCGAGCGTGGTAAGAACGCCCAGCTTGCATACAGTTTTGAAATTTCCTTGCAGAATGAATTTTCTCTTGAAGAAAACATCGCTCTGGCAAGGGAATTTTTGTTTCGGGAGTTTGTCAGCCGGGGCATGACCGTTGATGTGTCCTTTCACGAAAAGGAGTGTGAGGACGGCGGCACACCCAATCCCCATTTTCACTTTCTCTGCCCTATTCGACCAATGGAGCAGGACGGCACATGGGGCATAAAACAACGGCGAGAATATGTGCTGGACGAGGAGGGCAACCGTATTCGAGACGCAAACGGTAAGTATGTGTTCAATGCCGTTCCCACTACCGACTGGGGCAGTCCCGAAACGCTGGAACATTGGCGTGAAGCATGGGCGGAGATGTGCAACGCCAAGTTTGCGGAAAAGGGGCTTGACGTTCGTATCGACCACCGAAGCTATGAGCGTCAGGGCGTGGAGCTTCTTCCAACCGTTCATGAGGGCGCAACCGTCCGGGCAATGGAGAAGAAAGGCATACGCACCGAGAAAGGCGAGTTCAACCGCTGGATCAGAGCCACCAATGCCGTTATCCGGGACATCAAGAAGAAAATCGCTCTCCTGTTTGATTGGATTGCCGAAGCAAAAGCGGAGCTTGCCAAGCCGCAGGCACCCGACCTTGTTTCGCTGCTGAGCGCCTATTACACCCAGCGCAGAGCCGGGGCATATTCGCAGAAAGGCAAGGTCAGCAATCTAAAGGAGATGAACGAGACTTTCAATTATCTCCGGGCAAACGGCATTTACTCCCTTGAAGATTTAGAAAGCCGTGTCAGCGAACACAGTGCTGCCACAGAGAGCTTGAAGAAAACGCTGGACGAACAGACCGCCCGAATGAAAGCAATTAAGCAGCTCTATGACAGCTCCGCTGCTTTCCAGAGCTTGAAGCCTGTCTATGACGGCTTGCAGAAAATCAAGTTTGAGAAGCCCAGAGCCAAGTACAAGGCAGAGCATGAAGCGGAACTGAAACAGTTCTACGCCGCCAGACGAAAGCTGACCAGGGAGTTCCCGGACGGCAAGGTGGATATGAAAAAGCTGTCCGACGAGTATGACGAGCTGGAACAGGCGCACGAAACCACCTATGGCGAGTTTAAGGCTGTCAGAGACGATTTACACCGCCTTTGGAAGGTCAAGTCATGTGTAGATACTGCCGCCCGATTTAACGAGCGTACAGAGGAACAAATGCTCCAAAATCGACCCCAAACACGACACAAAAAGGAGGAACTATCCCGATGAATTACACCCAAGCGCAGATTGACCGGGCAAACGCCGTCAGTCTGGAAGATTTTCTCCGCACACAGGGAGAGACACTTATCAAAAGCGGACGGGAATACCGCTGGAAAGAACATGACAGCCTGACCGTCCGGGGAAACAAGTGGTTTCGCCACAGCCAGAGTAAGGGCGGCTATCCCATTGATTTCGTCATGGAGTTTTACGGCAAGTCCTTTCCCGAAGCCGTCCAAATGCTGACCGGCGAAAGCGGCGAAGGACAGACCGAAGCCACCACAGCACCGCCCACAGCGTTCCACTTGCCCTTGCACAACCGAACAGCCGACAGGGTAATTCAATATCTTTGCGAAAGCCGGGGTCTCAACAAAACGCTTGTTGAGGCTTTTCTTCTTTCCGGGGATATTTACGAGGACGCAAAGCGGCACAATGTTGTCTTTGTCGGCAGAGACCGAAACGACACACCGAGATACGCCCATGTGCGAGGAACGGCAGACCCATTCAGACAGGACATTGCCGGGTCTGACAAGTCCTATCCGTTCCGCTATGAGGGAAACGGCAACCAGCTCTTTGTCTTTGAAGCACCGATTGACCTTTTGTCCTTTATCTGCCTTTATCCGCAGGACTGGCAGACAAGGAGCTACCTTGCCCTGGGCGGCGTTTCAGGCAAAGCCCTTGACCGTTTTCTTTCTGAACGCAAGGACACCCAAAAAGTGTTCCTCTGCCTTGACAGCGACACCGCAGGAAGCGAAGCCTGTACCCGACTGGCACAGTCCATTCCCAGCGAGATCGCCGTCATTCGCCTTGTCCCGGCAAGGAAAGACTGGAACGATGTTCTCCGTCAGCAAGGGGACATTCCGAGCCGCAAATTCATAGCCGAGACAATCACGCTGCGAGAGCTGCCCACCGCCCAGCCTGTTCCCATGCTCCGCATGGCAGATGTGGAGCTGACGAGCGTGGAATGGCTATGGTTTCCCTATATCCCCTTTGGAAAGCTGACGATCATACAGGGCAACCCTGGCGAGGGCAAGACCTACTTTGCCATGCGTCTTGCGGCGGCTTGCACCAACCGAAAGCCCTTGCCCGGTATGGAAACCCTTGAACCGTTCAATATCATTTACCAGACTGCCGAGGACGGTCTGGGTGATACGGTCAAGCCCCGACTGATGGAAGCAGACGCAGACCTTGAAAAAGTGCTTGTCATTGACGATAGAGACACACCACTGACCCTTGCCGATGAACGCATCGCAAGGGCAATCCCGGAAAACAACGCAAGGCTGGTTATCATTGACCCGGTACAGGCGTTTCTGGGCGCAGATGTGGACATGAACCGGGCAAACGAGGTGCGCCCGATATTCCGCAGTCTGGGAGACATTGCACAGGCTACCGGGTGCGCTATCGTGCTGATCGGACATCTCAACAAAGCCGCAGGAACGCAAAGCACCTACCGGGGATTAGGGTCTATCGACATTACGGCGGCAGTCCGCAGTCTGCTCTTTATCGGCAAGCTGAAGGACAGCCCCACAACAAGGGTACTTATCCATGAGAAAAGCTCCCTTGCGCCGCCCGGACAGTCCCTTGCCTTTTCTCTGGGAGACGAGAAAGGCTTTGAATGGATAGGAGCTTATGACATTACCGCTGACGAGCTTCTTGCCGGAACAGACACCGCCAATACCGAGAGCAAGACCGCACAGGCGCAAATGCTTATTCTGGAACTGCTTGCGGACGGAAAGCGTATGCCGAGTGCAGAGTTGGAAAAGGCAGTCAATGAGCGTGGGATTTCCTCACGCACCATGAGAACGGCAAAGAGCCGTATCGGGGACAGACTTGTGACCGAGAAAGACGGCACAGCATGGGTCTGCTATCTCCGAGACTGACAACAGGAACACGGCAAGCGTGGCAAAGACGGCAAGGTTTTTATAGATACCTTAATGTTGCCGCCTTGCCTTCTTCCCTCATACCGATCACCGCCCGATGATGAAAAGTCACCGGGCATTTTTTATTTACAGGAGGATTTTGAATGAACAATACCGCAACCAACAGTACCCCTTGCCCGACTGTCAGAAAGCAGATCGGCAAGACCACCTATATCGTCCGTGTGCATTTCAGCCAGACCGCAAAAGAAACGATGGAGGACAAAATCAAGCGTCTGCTCCGTGAGGAAGTCCGCAAAATGTGACTTCTTTTTGAATTTGATGAAAAAGTCCTTGACTTTTCGTCTCTGGCAAGACAGCCAAAAGCATTTTGATTTCCTGCGGTGCAAGACTGGCTCCCTTTGATATTCCCCAACTTCGGGAGATCATGTCTTATGACGAACTGGAGCTGGATAAGCTGGGGGATGAAAAATCAGCGCTGTTCTTTCTTAT
>NZ_JBBNIH010000072.1:0-6079 GCF_040094125.1 Faecalibacterium longum | reverse complement strand
TTTTTGTACCCAAAACCATCAAACAAACAAAATGGAGGAACGTATATGGAATTTTTCAATCAGGCAATCGACATTCTTAAAATTCTGGTCATGGCTCTTGGCGCTGGTCTGGCGGTATGGGGCGTCATCAACCTTCTGGAAGGTTACGGGTCGGACAACCCTGCGGCAAAAAGCCAGGGCATTAAGCAGCTCATGGCTGGCGGTGGTGTCGCCCTGATCGGCATTACCCTGATCCCCCTGCTGAGCGGTCTGTTCGGCTAAAAACTGCGGGCGGCATCTGCCGCCCATACATATTGCTCCAACTCACCGTGGCTAACGGTTTTTGTACTTGTGGAGCGAATTTTCAAGCCATACGTTCTATCAAAAAGGAGATGTTTCTATGAATTTTTTGACGAACCTCATCTTTGTTCTCAACCTGCTCAAGACCCTCATCAACCATTTCTTTTAAGGTGGTGGCGCTGAGTGGAAACCGTTCTCAAAGCAATCTCCGATTGGATCAAGTCACTGCTGACAGCTGCGATCATGTCCAATCTTTCCGGCCTGTTCGATGACGTCAACACCCAAGTGGGCAACATCGCACAGCAGGTCGGCACCAAACCATCCAGTTTTGAACCGCGCGTTTTCGCTATGATCGAGGCCCTCTCCCGGAATGTGGTGCTGCCCATTGCAGGCATCATCCTGACCTTTATTGCCTGTTATGAACTAATCGAGATGATCACCCAGCACAATAACATGGCACAATTTGAACCTGCGCTGCTGATGAAATGGATCTTCAAAACTGCCATTTCGGTCTGGATGATCTCCAACACCTTCGACATCATCATGGCGGTGTTCGATGTGACGCAGCAGGTGGTGGCAAATTCCAGCGGCATTATTTCCGGCAACACAAGGGTCAACGACATCGGGCTTTCCATGCTGCAATCCAGCATGATGCAGATGGACGTAGGCCCACTGTTCGGGCTGTTCTTGCAGTCCTTCTTCATTGGCATTACCATGCGCATCCTGTCCATTGTGATTTTCGTCATCGTCTACGGAAGAATGATTGAAATCTATATGGCCGTCAGTCTGGCTCCCATCCCGATGGCAACATGGGGCAACCATGAGCAATCCCATGTGGGACAGAATTATCTTCGCTCGCTGTTTGCGCTGGGATTTCAGGGCTTCCTGATTTTGATCTGCGTGGCGATCTACGCAGTTTTGCTTCAGAACGTCGCCATATCCGGGGATGCCATCAACTCCATTTGGAGCATTGTCGGCTATACGATTCTTCTTTGTTTCAGTTTGTTCAAGACCAGTTCTGTGGCCAAGAGCATACTGGGTGCCCACTGATTGGAGGTGTTTTTTTGGCAGCGTATATTTCCGTGCCGCGCGATTTCAGCAAGGTGAAGTCCAAAGTAGCCTTTAATCTGACCGCCCGGCAGCTTATCTGTTTTGGTGCAGCGGCAGTTGTGGGCGTGCCGCTGTTCTTTGTTCTGCGGGACACCGCAGGCAATTCCGGCGCTACCCTCGGCATGATGGCGGTCATGCTGCCCATGTTCTTTCTGGCGATGTACCAGAAAAACGGACAGCCCGCCGAAAAGATTCTGCGGTACTACCTTCAGGCACGTTTTGTTCGCCCGAAGGTGCGTCCGTACAAGACCCGCAACTACTATGCACTGCTTATGAAGGGAGATGACACCCGTGATTCCGTTTCTGAAAAAGAATAAGGACGGCAAAAAGCCGCCCAAGTCCACAGTGCCCCGCACGGCACAGGAGAGCATCCCGTTTCAGCGGATGTTTGAGGACGGCACCTGCCGTGTCCGCCCCGGCTACTACACCCGCACCATCCAGTATCAGGATATCAACTATCAGTTGGCGCAGCAGGAGGACAAGACCGCCATCTTTGAGGAATGGTGCAGTTTTCTCAACTTTTTCGACAGCTCCATCCACTTTGAACTGTCCTTTGTGAACACTGCTACGGACAGTGCAGACTTTGAAAAGTCCATCCGTATCCCGTATCAGCAGGATGGTTTTGACGATGTTCGTGCCGAGTACAGCCAGATGCTGCGGCAGCAGCTTTCCAAGGGCAACAACGGCCTGACAAAGACAAAATTCCTGACCTACGGCATCGAGGGTGACAGCATGGCGCAGGTCAAACCCCGGTTGGAGCACATCCAGAACGACCTGATGAACAATTTCCACAGACTGGGCGTTCTGGCAAAGCCGCTGGACGGTACGGAGCGTCTGCGGCTAATGCACGGGATGCTGAACATGGACGGTGCCAACAAGTTCCACTTCAACTGGAAAGACCTTGTGCCCAGTGGTCTGTCCGTAAAGGATGCCATTGCACCCACTGCGCTGGCGTTTAAGAACAGCCGGACCTTTCAGATGGGCGGCATCTTCGGGGCGGTCAGCTTCCTGTCCATCACGGCATCCGACCTCAGCGACCAGCTCTTGAAGGATTTTCTGGACATGGATTCCAGCCAGATCGTTACCATGCACATCCAGTCCGTTGACCAGAACAAGGCCATCAAAACCATCAAGCACACGATTACCGAACTCGATAGATCAAAGATTGAGGAACAGAAAAAAGCCGTCCGCGCCGGATACGACATGGACGTGTTGCCGTCCGATTTGGCGACTTATGGGCGGGATGCAAAAGCCCTGCTGAAAGAATTGCAGAGTCAGAACGAGCGGATGTTCCTCGTCACTTTTCTGGTGCTGAACACCGGCAAGACCGAGCAGGAACTGGAAACCAACGTGTTTCAGGCGGTCAGCATTGCCCAGAAGCACAACTGCGAACTGTGTCGGCTGGATTTTCAGCAGGAGCAGGGGCTGATGAGCAGCCTGCCGCTGGCAGACTGTCAGATCGAAATTCAGCGGGGACTGACCACCAGCAGCACGGCAATTTTTGTGCCGTTTACTACGCAGGAGCTGTTCGACAACGGTAAGGAAAGCCTGTACTACGGTTTGAACGCCTTGTCCAATAACCTGATTATGGTGGACCGTAAAAAGCTGAAAAACCCCAACGGTCTGATTCTGGGCACTCCCGGCTCTGGCAAGTCGTTCAGCGCAAAGCGAGAAATTTGCAATGCTTTTCTCGTCACGGATGACGATATTCTTGTGTGCGATCCTGAGTCGGAGTATGCTCCACTGGTGGAACGTCTGCATGGGCAGGTCATCCATATCAGCCCTTCCAGCACCCAGTATATCAACCCCATGGACATCAACACAAACTATTCCGAGGAAGATAATCCGCTGGCTTTGAAAGCCGATTTTATTCTTTCCCTTTGCGAACTTGTAGTCGGCGGCAAAGAGGGGTTGAAGCCTGTGGAGAAAACGGTCATTGACCGCTGCGTCCACAAAATCTATGCTCCTTACTTTGAGCACCCCTGTCCCGAAACCGTGCCGATGCTGGAAGACCTCTACAATGCACTGCTGACGCAAGACGAACCGGAAGCGCGTCATGTGGCGGCGGCGTTGGAAATCTATGTCAAGGGCAGTCTGAACATTTTTAACCACCATACTAATGTGGATATCAATAACCGTATCGTCTGTTTTGACATCAAGCAGCTTGGCAAGCAGTTGAAGAAACTCGGTATGCTCATCGTGCAGGATCAGGTCTAGGGCCGTGTGACTGCCAATCGCTCCGTTGGCAAATCGACCCGATACTACGCCGATGAGTTCCACCTTTTGCTGAAAGACGAGCAGACAGCCGCCTATTCCGTGGAGATCTGGAAACGTTTCCGTAAGTGGGGCGGCATCCCGACAGCCCTAACGCAGAACGTCAAAGATTTGCTGGCAAGCCCCGAAGTATCGAACATTTTCGAGAACTCGGACTTTGTGTATATGCTGAATCAGGCCAACGGCGACCGGCAGATTCTTGCGAAACAGCTTAATATTTCGCCCCATCAGCTTTCCTATGTGACCCACTCCGGCGAGGGCGAAGGGCTGCTGTTTTTTGGCAATGTCATTCTTCCTTTTGTGGATCATTTTCCGAAAGACCTTGAGCTGTACCGCATCCTGACCACCCGCCTGTCGGAAGTTGTGGAGGCAAAACATGAATAAGAAACAGCCGAAACTGAAATTTGAGGAGGACAAGGAGCGCACTGCAACACGCTCCCCTCCGAAAAAGGAAAAGATGGAGCAGACCAAGCCCCGAAAGAAACTGAAACTGGATGCCGACAAAGCTGCCGAAAAAGCACAACATCTACGCTTTGGCAAAGCCGAGATCACTCCGGACGAAGCATCCCGCATGACAAAAGCCCAGAAACGAGAGATGTACGCTTCGGCCATTGCCCGGTCTGCGGCTCACCGGGAAGTTGACCAGTATGAGGATGATAATGTCGGCACGCAGGCTCTCAACGAGGGACTGAAAACAGAAGAATCTGCTGCGGATTTTTCCAAAAGTCGCTATTCTCGTAAGCTCAAGAAGAAAGCCAAGCTCCAAGCAAAAAAGAAGCTCAGAGCTACAAAATCTTCTGCCCATGAGCCGGACAAGGTACAAAATGCAGGAGAGGCCAACGTCATTCATAGTGACAGCGGCGAGGGTGGTTCCAATTGGCTTTCCCGGTGGCGGCAGAAACAGGACGTTCGCAAAAGCTACTATGCTGCTGCCCGGTCGGGCGGCACCGCAGCACAGACCGCTGGCGGGCAAAAGATCACATCCAGCGGTGCATCTGCCACTAAGTCCGGTGTAGAGCAGGTCATTGATAAGGGCAAGTCGGCTGTCAGCACTGCCGTCAACGGCATTGCCAATTTTGCAAAGAGCAACGCACACGTTTTGGTGATCGTGGGCGTTTTTCTTTTGCTCCTGCTGCTGGTCATGTCGGCATTTTCGTCCTGTTCCATTCTGTTCTCCGGCACCACGCAGGTATCCGGGCAGACCATTTACACCGCAGAGGACCGGGACATCCGGGGAGCCGAAACCGACTACAAGAAGCTGGAAAAGGAACTGGATAAAAAGATCAAGCGCACTCCTACCGACCACCCCGGCTACAACGAGTACCAGTACCACCTTGACCCCATCGAGCATGACCCATGGCAGTTGACCTCTTTTCTCACGACTCTCTATGACGATTACACCCGGTCAGAGGTGCAGGGCAAGTTGAAGGAGACCTTCAAAAAGCAATACAAGCTGACCGCATGGGTAGAAGTCCAGACCCGATACCGCACGGTAGTGATGATCGACATTTTTACTGGCATCCCCTACACCGTGCAAGTGCCCTATGAGTATCGAATTTTTCACACCAAATTGGTGAATAAAGGGCTGGAGGTCGTTATCCGGGAGGAACTGGACAACGACCAGTGGAAACGCTATGAGATCTTTCAGGATACGTTGGGCGGCAGACCTTATCTGTTCAACGGCGGCTTGCCGCCCGGTGGCTCCGATGGCTCCGGCACACCGGGCATCGACTATCAGGTTCCAGCAGAAGCCCTGACGGACGAGGAATTTGCCGCCATCTACAAGGAAGCCCAAAAGTATGTGGGCACGCCCTATGTGTGGGGCGGTTCTACCCCGGAAACCGGGTTCGATTGCTCCGGCTACGTTTGCTGGGTGTACAACCAGAACGGCTATGATGTAGGGCGCACCACAGCCAACGGTCTTTGGCAGAAAAGCCAGCACATTTCCGAAGCCGAAGCAAAGCCCGGTGATCTTGTTTTCTTCGATGGAACGTATGATACCCCCGGAAAAAGTCATGTGGGCATCTACCTTGGCAACGGCATGATGGTGTCCGCTGGCGACCCCATCAAGTACGCAAACATTCACTCGTCCTACTGGGAGAAGCATCTCGCCGGGTTCGGACGGCTTTCAAAATGATTGGAGGAGTTTTATGAGCGAAAAACTGGATAAGTTGCGGGCAACGCTCAAGAAAGAGCAGGAGCGCCGCATCAAGCTGAATAACCGCATTGCGGTTTTGGAGCGTCGGATTCAGGAGGAAGAAGCCGCTGAGGTCAGCAGCATGGTACGCACGGCGAATGTGACCCCGGAACAGCTCGCCGCCCTGCTGCGGCAGTCGGCAACCGCCACCCCGAACCCGGCTGCGCTGTCTGCCGTGGGTGCAACTTTCGAGAAGGAGGTCGATGCAGATGAAGATTA
>NZ_JBBNIH010000071.1:0-4996 GCF_040094125.1 Faecalibacterium longum | reverse complement strand
GCGGCCGACGAGGCTCGAACTCGCTACCTCCACCTTGGCAAGGTGGCGCTCTACCAGATGAGCTACGGCCGCATATTGGAAACCCTGTTGGGTCTCCTGACTGGTGCCTCCGATCGGAATCGAACCAATGACACGGGGATTTTCAGTCCCCTGCTCTACCGACTGAGCTACAGAGGCGCACCGGACGATGATTATTATACCTGAAATTTCGATTTTGTAAAGGGGTAAATGCAAAATTTTTTGAGAATTTTTGAACTTTCTTTATTTTGCCCGTGTTATCGTCTAAAATAAGACTGACTTTTCTGACGCTTTTTGCGGGCGGCAGACAGGGAAAGAATATTTGACATCTTCAACAACCTATGGTTTAATAAATAAGAATGAAAAGAATCGCTTTTCTCCCGCTGTGGGAATAGATACCTATATATAGCAAAAGCGTTTGAGACGGCTCCACTGCAAGAACATTCCGGGGGCCGGGAGGAGCAGCATGGCAAGAAAACAGGAATATGGCAACGAAAGCATCACTTCGCTGAAGGGTGCCGACCGTGTGCGCAAGCGCCCGGCCGTCATCTTCGGCTCGGACGGCGTGGAGGGCTGCGCCCACTCCATCTTTGAGATCGTCTCCAACTCCATCGACGAGGCCCGCGACGGCCACGGCGACACCATCAACGTCACCCGCTGCAAGGATGGCAGTGTCATCGTCGAAGACTTTGGCCGCGGTATGCCCGTGGACTGGAACAAGGGTGAAGAGCGCTACAACTGGGAGCTGCTGTTCTGTGAGATGTACGCAGGCGGCAAGTACGGCGAGGGCGAGGACAACTATGAATTCAGCCTCGGTCTGAACGGTCTGGGCCTCTGCGCCACCCAGTACGCCTCGGCATGGATGACTGCTGACATCTACCGCGACGGCTTCCACTACCACCTCGACTTCCAGAAGGGCGAGAATGTGGGCGGCCTGCACAAAGAACCCTACAAGGGCCGCCGCACCGGCAGCATCATCCACTGGAAGCCGGACGATGAGGTCTTTACCGACATCGATGTCCCCGGCAGCTACTATAAAGATGTCCTCCGCCGTCAGGCTGTCGTCAACGCGGGCCTGACCCTCAACTTCACCGACGAAAAGGAGAAAGACCCCGCCACCGGCAAGCCGTGGAAGGAGAGCTGGTGCTATGAGCACGGCATCGCCGACTATGTAGCTGAGACGGCGGGCGAGGACAGCCTGACCCCGGTGTTCAGCTGCGAGAGCGAAGCTACTGGCCGTGACCGCGAAGACCAGCCTGACTATAAGGTAAAGATGAGCGCGGCGTTCTGTTTCTCCAACAAGGTGCAGCTGCTGGAATACTACCACAACTCGTCCTGGCTGGAGCATGGCGGCAGCCCGGAGCACGCCGTCCGCACGGCCTTCGTCTACCAGATCAACAAGTATTTGAAGGATAAGAACCTCTATAAAAAGGGCGAGAGTGCCATCAGTTTTCAGGATGTGCAGGACTGTCTGGTGTACGTTTCGTCCAGTTTCTCCACCCGCACCAGCTATGAGAACCAGACAAAAAAAGCTATCACCAACAAGTTCGTCTCTCAGGCCATGACCGACTTCCTCAAGCACTATCTGGAAGTCTACTTCCTCGAAAAGCCCGACGAGGCCCAGAAGATCTGTCAGCAGGTGCTGGTGAACAAGCAGAGCCGTGAGCATGCCGAAAAAACGCGCCAGAGCATCAAAAAGACACTCTCAACCCAAATCGACCTCGCGAACCGGGTGCAGAAGTTCGTGGACTGCCGCACCAAGGACGCCTCCCGCCGTGAGCTGTATATCGTCGAGGGCGATTCGGCTATGGGTGCGGTCAAGACCAGCCGCGACAGTGAATATCAGGCCATCATGCCCATCCGCGGCAAGATCCTGAACTGCCTCAAGGCCGACTACGCCCGCATCTTCAAGTCGGACGTCATCGTGGACCTCATCAAGGTCATGGGCTGCGGCGTGGAGCTGGGCGGCAAGCACAACAAGGAGCTTGCCACCTTCAACCTCGACAATCTCCGCTTCAATAAAATCGTCATCTGTACCGATGCCGACGTGGACGGCTACCAGATCCGCACACTGGTGCTGACCATGCTCTACCGCCTGACCCCCACCCTCATCAACGAGGGCTATGTCTATATCGCGGAGTCGCCGCTGTACGAGATCACCACGAAAGACCGCACCTATTTCGCCTACACGGAACCCGAGAAGGCAACATTCCTCGAGGAGATCGGCGATAAGAAATACACCATCCAGCGCTCGAAAGGTCTGGGCGAGAACGACCCCGAGATGATGTGGCTGACCACCATGAACCCCGAGAGCCGCCGCCTCATCAAGGTGATGCCTACCGACGTGGAGCGCACCGCGCAGGTGTTCGACATCCTGCTGGGCGACAACCTCGCAGGCCGCAAGGAGCATATCGCCCAGCACGGCGCAGAGTATCTGGATGATCTGGATGTGAGTTAAACCTCTCCGTCAATGCTTCGCATTGCCACCTCCCCTACGGAGGGGAGGCTTTGGCATTTCGGAAAAGCTTTCCCTCTTCGCCAGAGGCTCCCCTCGCTAGGGGAGCTGTCGAGCGGTAGCGAGACTGAGAGGTTGAGTTACGAGGGAACTCTAGTAAAGAGGATTTACAATGGCAAAAAAATCGAGCAAAAAAACTGCAAAGCCTGTCCGCCCCCAGCTGGGCGAGGGCGTTGAGATACTGAACGCCGGCAGTGTGCTGGAAGACCCCATCACCCGCACGCTGGAAACGAACTATATGCCCTACGCGATGAGCGTCATCGTCAGCCGCGCGCTGCCGGAGATCGACGGCTTCAAGCCCGCCCACCGCAAGCTGCTGTATACGATGTATGAGATGGGCCTTATCAAGGGCGCGCGCACCAAGTCGGCGAACATCGTGGGCAGCACCATGCACCTGAACCCCCATGGCGATGCCGCCATCTATGACACCATGGTGCGCATGGGCCGGGGCAACGAGAGCCTGCTGGTGCCGTTCGTGGACAGCAAGGGCAACTTCGGCAAAGCCTACAGCCGCGATATGTCCTGCGCCGCGGCCCGCTACACCGAAGCAAAACTGGAAAGTGTCTGCGAAGAGCTGTTCCGGGACATCGACAAAGAGACGGTGGACTTCGTCCCCAACTACGACGGCACCACCACTGAACCGACCCTTCTGCCCGTGACATTCCCGACCATTCTGGCCAACAACACGCTGGGCATCGCCGTCGGTATGGCCTGCAACATCTGCTCCTTCAATCTGGCAGAGCTGTGCAACACCACCGTCGCCCTCATGAAGGATGCAAAGCACGACATCTCCACCACCATGCCCGCCCCGGACTTCGTGGGCGGCGGCCAGATCCTCTACGACGAAGCCCAGATGCGGGACATCTTCGAGAATGGCCGCGGCAGCGTGAAGGTGCGCGCCCGCTACGCCGCCGTGCCGGGCGAGAACATGATTGAGATCACCCAGATACCGCCCACTACCACGGTGGAGGCCATCATGGACAAGATCGCCGAGCTGGTCAAGGCGGGCAAGATCAAAGAGATCAGCGATATGCGCGACGAGACTGATTTGAACGGCCTCAAGCTCACCCTCGACCTCAAGCGCGGCGTGGACGCCGACAAGCTGATGGCCAAGCTCTTCAAGGCCACCCCGCTGGAAGACAGCTTCAGCTGCAACTTCAACATCCTTGTCTCGGGCCAGCCCCGGGTCATGGGCGTGCGGGAAATTTTGCAGGAGTGGACGGCCTTCCGGATGGAATGCGTCCGCCGACGCACCTACTATGACCTCCACGGCAAGGAAAAGCGCCTCCACCTGCTCAAGGGTCTGGCGGCGATTCTGATGGACATCGATAAGGCCATCCACATCATCCGCACCACGGAGGAGGAGACGGAAGTCGTCCCCAATCTGATGATAGGCTTTGGCATCGACGAAGTGCAGGCCGACTATGTGGCTGAAATCAAGCTGCGCCACCTCAACCGGGAATATATCCTCAAGCGCACCGGCGAGATCGAGCAGTTGGAAGCTGACATCGCTGATTTGAACGACATCCTCGCAAAGCCTGCCCGCATCCGCAAAATTATCATGAAGGAATTGGCCGACGTGGCAAAGAAGTACGGCCAGCCCCGCCGCAGCGAGATCCTCTACGACCTGCCCGAGGAAGAGAGCGGCGCCGAGGAAGAGGCTGTGCCGGATTATCCCGTCACCGTCTTTTTCACCCGCGAGGGCTATCTGAAGAAGATCCCGCCCCAGAGCCTGCGCACTGCCGGTGCGCACAAGCTCAAGGAGGGCGACGAGATCGTCCAGCAGGTGGAGACGCGGAACAACGTAGAAGCGTTGTTCTTTACGGATATGCAGCAGGTGTATAAGGTGCGTCTGGCCGAGCTGGAAGACGGCAAGGTGGCCCAGATGGGCATCTATCTGCCGGGCCGTCTGGGCATGGACGAGGGCGAGAACATCCTCTCCATGGTCATTACCTCCGACTACAGCGGCCATATGCTCTTCTTCTTTGCCAGCGGCAAGTGCGCAAAAATCCCGCTCAGCTCCTACGCCACCAAGCAGAACCGCCGCAAGTTGCTGAAAGCCTACTGCGACAAAGAGCCGCTGGCGACGATGTTCTTCCTGCCCGAGGAGACGGAGCTTGCGATTCGCACCAGCGCGGGACGGATGCTCCTGGTCGGCACGGCGCAGATCGCTGCAAAGACCACCCGCGACAGCCAGGGTGTGGCGGTCGTGACCCTGAAAAAGAACCAGACCATCGCCTCCGTCGTCCCGGCGGACACGCTGGAACTGGCAAATCCCCACCGCTACCGCGTCCGCAGCCTGCCGGCTACGGGTGCGCTGATTCGCGCGGAGGATGAAGGGGAGCAGATGACGCTGCTATGATCTTTGCGCCTGCGGCGCAGGATGGAGCGCTTTTTCGCTGGGCTAAGTTCTCTTTTGCGTGCCAAAAGAGAACCAGAAAAGCACCCGCTACTTTCGAGGCG